>JAAYCL010000033.1 GCA_012729785.1 Chlamydiota bacterium
GGCCGGCTTGAGCGGAGCCCTTGAAGGCTCAACCTCAAGCCGGCCAGGGAGATATGTCATGCCTGATGCTGGTACTCCTGTCGCAGCCGTGAAAATCTTTCACAAAGAAACGTCATGAGCCTTATTTGGTTGAGTTGGGGATTTTACACCAGGGATATTGAGGTGATGACACACAACAATATGGGTGCGGCGCAACTCGGTCTGGGACAGCTAGCAGAGGCAGAGCAGCATTTTGACATGGCCAGACAAATCGACAGCCAAGCCCCACTGCCCTATTACAATCTCGCGTTGTTGGCACAGATAAGAGGGGATGCTGACAGCGCCAAGGCGTTGCTGGAGAAGTCACAGATACTCGGGTACAGAGGGACAACCTACGATAAGCTGATTGAAGTAGCGGGTTCTGTTCTAGCACAGATAGAAGGTCATGGCGCTGGATAGGCATTGATAGATGATGCAATCTAACAAGCGCGTGCAGGCCGACGCCGCTGTCGCGGCCGGTGTAGCGGCGAAAATTGGTTATGTAACGCGGCTTGAATGGAAGCCGATCTCGGTAAACTCGCGGCGCGGCTGACGCGCAGAGCGTTGGCTCAATTATGACAATGACTCTGCAAATAAAGGCAGCAATTCGAGGATTCAACGATATCATTATAGATGGCGTTCCCTTTCTGCTTAGGCAAAACGAGACCGCATTTTTGTCATTTATGTGCTCCGTTGCTGCAATTGATGCTTTGGCAGGTTATCGCTACGAGACAGATAATGTTGGGGAACGTTTTGTAGCCTTCATCATAGACTATTTTCCGGACAGTTATGCCCCCCATGCTAAAAACCTCTATAAGCTGCGGTGTCGCTTGCTCCATAACTTCTCGCCTGCATACTTCACATTGGCTCATGCGCAACCCGCAAAACATCTACATAAAAGTGGGATAGGCGACACAATCCTCAGTGACAATGTATTCTTTGATGACCTGAAAGCAGCTGCTAAGGAATTTTTCACTGAAGTAGAAAACGATGTTAAGCGCCAGGATGTCATGCATGCTCGTCTTATCAATTTAGACAGAGGGGGTGCTATTTTTTACATATAGACGGGCTAACCAAGCGCTGCACCTGACCTGAGAAACGCGGGTTTGTATGATCAGCAGCCCCAGGTGTGGCAAACGTCGGCGATTGTTCTTGTAGGCCGGTGCTGTACTATTTTCTCAGGCAGGTGAGCTTCACGGTTGAGCCGACGCGTGCGCGTCGGCTCAACGGGCGGCGGCTGTTCCCAGCCGCTGGCCGGTCCGCGCTGCGCGCGGCCCAACCAGCGGCTGGAGCCTACGGCCCTGCGGCGAGCGAGCTCGCCTCCGCGTACGCCGCTGATCCGCAGCGCTGCGCCTGAGTGTTCCCCGGCGCGCTGATCCACGCGCCCGGAACAATCGGCACGATCGGTCACCCCGCCCCGCCCACGCGGTCGGAGGCCCAGGGTCGGGCCGGTTTGCCGCTCAGCCGGCCCTGTATTGTTTCCGATTCATCTTCTTCCACCATCTGCAGTTCTCGACGTGCGCTCTCGATGGAGGAGGTTGCGTCTGCCTACGAAGAATGCGATTGAGCCACGACCAGCACCGCGTACGCCGCCGCAAGGGTGCGGGAGTGGGAGAGGGAGACGAGGATCCTGGCTTCGGAGGCGATGGGTTCGGGGAGCATGCAATACGGCATGCCCCATTCGTCGCGTTCGATCGCGACGCTGCGGAAGGGGAGGGGGGGGAGGCCGGCCTGCCGCAGCGCCGCGCGGACCGCGGCCTTGGCGGCGAACCGGGCGGCGAGACGCTGGAGGCGCGCGGCGCCCGAACCGCAGTAGGCCAGTTCGGCCGGCGTGAAGAGCCTGGAGAGGAGGCGGGCGCCGAACCGTTTTTCGGACGCCTTCAGGCGCTCTGTCTCCAGCAGGCAGAGGCCGTGGAACACGGGCGCCGCCGGGCCGTTCCTTCCCGCGGTGCTCATACGATCCTGTTCCCGTCGGACCCGCCGGACGGATTCAGACGGGGCGTTCCTCTCCGCCTCGCGACGTCCTCCGGTCTCGTGCGCCAGCGCCGGTGCATCCAGACCCACTGGTCCGGGTGCTCCCTGATGTAGCGCTCGATGACGCGCGACCAGGCCTGCGTGTTGTGCACGAGGTCCGCCTCCCGGTCGCCGCTCCGGCGGAGGGGGATCGGTTCGTCGACGACGATCCGGTGTTTCCGCCCCTCCCGGACGATGCGTGCGGGTATGAGCGGGGCGCCGGTCTTCATGGCGATGAGGACCGGCGCGGTCGGGGTGTAGGCGGGGCGGCCGAAGAACTCCACGAACACCCCGTCGAGCTTGCGGACGTCCTGGTCGGCGAGGATCCCCACCACCTCGTTGTTCTTCAGGGTCTTCAGGATCGCGCGCGGCGACTCGTCCCGGTAGAAGACCCGGAACCCTTTCGAGAGCCGGAGGCGCGAGAGGAGGCGCTCGTACTTCTCGTAGTAGACCCGCCGGGCGACGACGCCGCCGTGCAGGCCCACGGAGACGAAGTAGGCGGGGATCAGCTCCCAGTTGCCGAGGTGGCCGGTGATGATGATGATCCCCTTGCCCTTCCGTTTCTCGCGGTCGATGATCTCCCTCCCCTCCATCGAGACGAGCCGGTGGAGCGCGGCGGAGTCCATCCGCGGGGAGAGGGCGAGCTCCGCCATCGTTTTCCCCTGGTTGACGAAGACGCCCCGCGCGATGCGGGCGCGTTCCGCGGCGGTCATCTCGCCGCCGAAGGCGGCGGCGAGGTTGTCGAGCGCCTTGCGCCGTTCGCGCCGGAGAAGGTGGTAGGCGCACCAGCCCGCGCCCGAGAAGAGGGCGAAGAGGAGGCGGGCGGGAACGACCCGCGCGGCGGCCAGCAGCCCCACCGCCGCGTAGTAGAGGAGATCCTTCCTGAATCTGTGCCGGACCTTCCTGGGCATCTGCGGCGTCTCTTTCGTCGGGCCGGGGGGCCTTTCAGAGGGCATGGCGTGCACCGCGCTTCTCCCGCAACAGCTGCTCCACCGCCTCCCGGACCCGCTCCACCGGGATCGCCGCCATGCACCCCTCCCCCCTGTCGCACTCCCTGCGGTAGCAGGGGCTGCACGGCACCGGCGCGCAGACGATTCGATGCGTCGGGCCCCAGGGGCCTGTCCGCCGGAAGCTGGTCGGGCCGAACAGGGCCACGACCGGCGTCCCGACGGCGGCGGCCAGGTGCATCGGCCCGGTGTCGTTGGTCACCAGCACGTCGAGCCGCTCGAGGAGGGCGGCCATGCGAAGCGGGTCCCAGACCCCGTCGACCTCGAGCGCCGGGCCTTTCATCATCCGCACCGTCTCCGCCCCCTCATGTTCCGCGGCGCCGATCGCCACGACCGCCGCGCCCGCGGCGCTCGCCGCGTCCCCCAGCGCCGCGAAGGAGGCGCGCGGCCAGCGCTTGCTCGCCCAGCGCGCCGTGACGGAGAGCCCCACGCGCGGCGCGCGTCCTCCCGGATCGAGCCGGTCGAGAAGCCGCCGGGCCCAGTCGCGGTGCGCCTCCCCGGTGCCGAGCGGAAAGGAGACGCGGTCTCCCGAAACGCCGAGGGCCGCGGGGAGGAGCAGGTACCGCTCGACGGCGTGCATCTCCGGGTGGGGGACGCGGACCCGGACGTTGTAGAGGAGCGGGGCGCCCTCGCGCGCGTTCGCGAACCCGGCGCGGACCGGCGAGACCGTGGCCGCGGTGAAGACGGCGCTCCGGAGCAGCCCCTGCAGGTCGAGGACGGCGTCGAAGCCCCCGCCGTAGAGCCCTCGGCAGAGGGAGATGAACGACGCCGCCGCCCGGACGAGCGTGCCGGACGGTTTCCAGAGGTGGCGGGGGAAGGGGATGATGCGGTCGACGCAGGGGTTCTCCTCGAGGAGGCGCCGGTACTGGGTGTTGACGAGCCAGCTGATCGTCCCGTCGGGGAGCGCCTCGCGCAGGCGGGCGGCCACGGGGAGCGTCTGGACGATGTCCCCGAACGAGCTCGTCTTGATGATCAGGATGTTGCGCATCATTGTTGCCACAGAGGACACAGAGAGCACAGAGATATACCACAGTAACTACAGTTTCTCGTTTCTGGTCTTCGCGCGTTCTCTATGCCCTCTGTGGCGCAGCGATGATGATGCAATGGCGGCACAGAAATTACAGAGAAATGCGTTTGATCCCATCGACGAGCACTAATTCCCCGAAATTGATGATGAGACCGCGCCTCCGCCCTGTCGCTCTCAGATAGGATAGAACCTGAGAAGTGGCAACCTCGGGCACACTATGAAGGGACTTCAATTCAACGACCACTTCTCCCTCCACGAGTAGATCCAGTCTTTGACCGCTAATGGGATGACCCTTATATACTATATCCACGCCGATTTGACGCTCGAATCTGATGCCCCGGAGCACAAACTCGTGACAGAGGGCTTCTTCATACACGGATTCGAGCAGGCCGGGCCCAAGTGTCTTGTGCACTTCAATGGCGGCGCCGATGATCTTCCCCGTCAATTCGTCGGTCATAGTACCCTAATGGGTATTTGTTAACTCTGTGATCTCTGTGTCCTCTGTGGCAACGATGAGTGCATCCCCGCGGCGGAATTCCCGCCCCGTCCTCTTCAGGTACCGCCGCGTCCTCCGCGAGAGCGTGCGCCAGATCCCGGGAAGCTCCGCGCGCCGCGCGGGGCCGAGGTACCATTTCAAAAACCGCATCCGATCGCGGATCCCGAGCAGGCCGAGGTCGAGGAACGACTTGTTGAGCTGGAGCAGGTTGCGGAGCACCTGCCGCCGGGAGAGGTCGAGCCGCGTCCGGACGAAGTCGAAGTCGGTGAGGAAGAAGGACGGCGTCCCGTCGCGGTTTGTCCCGACGAGGATGTTGGTCGCCTTCATGTCGCCGTGGTAGATCCCGACGCGGTGGACCTTCCTGAGGAAATGGGCGAAGAGGCGCATGAACGCCGCGACCTCCGCCTGCCGCGATCCGCCTCCGCGCCCGAGCCCCGCGAGGGCGTCGGCCAGGTTCACGACGCCCGGGATCTTCTCGGTGACGAGGTAGGCGTTGCGGAGGAGGTTCAGCGCGGAGCGCTCCTCGATCGCGGCCACCGCCCGCACCGCCCTGATGTTCCGGATCTCGATCGCGTAGGCGCCCCGCCAGGAGCGCAGCGCCTGCGAGCAGCGCCAGAGATAGTTGAACGCCTTCCAGCCGCGCTTGGGCTTGTAGTGCTTGATGAAGAGGGTGTGGCGGGCGCCGTGGAGCTCGATCTCCCGCTCCCAGAGGTCCTTGCTTCGCGACTCCTTGACCAGCCGCGCCCCGCCCGCCCGGAGGTCCCCGCCGAGGAACAGCTTCGCCATCCCGCCCCGCCACTCGCCGCGGCGGGCGAAGCCGCTGAATCCCTCGAAGGAGAGGCGCATGAAGTACTTGTTGTTGGCGAGGCAGCGCCCCTCCCTCCGTTTCCAGAGGCGCCAGCGCATCCGGCGCGTGCGCCGGTCGATCTCCGCCAGGTGCGCCCGCTTGTCGCGCTCCGAGCGCGCGTCGCCGGCGTAGTACGACTGGAGGAAGAGGAGGCGCTCGGGGGTGCTGAGGGAGATGCTCGCGAACATGTTGAACTGGGACAGACTGCGGAGCCGGCGCCGGAGGGGGAGCGAGGGGCTCGCGTTTGCCCGGTGGAGGTCGAGGAGGAAGATGCGCTTCCGGCCGCCGGGAAGCGTTTCGACGAGAAAGTTGCCCGGATGGAGGTCGCGGTGGTAGATCCCGCGGTCGTGCATCCGCCGCAGCAGGACGCCGAGGAGCACGATCAGCCGCCGCCGCTCCTTCGCGCCCGCCCGCAGGGTCCCGTCGGGGGAGAAGAGCGCCTCCTCGAGCGTCACGCAGTTGAAGAGCCGCACGGTCAGCAGGTAGCTCTCCCGCAGGACGCCGCCGCGGCGCCGTTCGCCGAAGGCGACCGGCACGACCGTCGGGAGGCCGCGCGCGGCCGCCGCCGTCGTGATGCGCCATTCCCGCCGCGCCTTGGAACCGCACAGGTTCGCCTTCAGCCACTCGCCCAGGTTCGCGTGCCGGTATATCTTCACCACGACCGGGACCTCGTCGGGATCGCCGGGGAGGGCGGCGCCGAAGATGATCCGTGCGGGGGACTTCTTGATCATCTGGCCGGCGCCCGCCCTGAGGAGCCGGCGCGGGCTGGGGGATCGGTCGGCGATGAAGAGCGGGGCGAACGCCGCGTTCACCTTCCAGCGGATGCCGCGCGAATCCTTGACCGTCACGACCTGGGACATGGGGCCGATTCCTGATCCCGGGCGCGCGGCGCGGAGCGGGGGACGCGGGCCGGGTCCGCGTCGCACGCCATCGCCGCGAACAGGGCGACGAGGAGGTTGATGTGCAGAAACGAGCTCCCCGAGAACCTGCCCGTCCAGCTGCAGTCCACGAGGGAGAAGGCGGCGAACGCCGCGAGCGCGGCCGCCAGCCCCTCGGCCAGCCCCGGCGACGACCGCGCCCCGCGCGCGGCCGTCCGCGCCAGGACCGCCGCCCCCCAGAGCAGGGCGGCGAGCCCGGCGAGGCCGGTCTCCGCGGCGACCTGGAGCGGCAGGTTGTGCGCGTGCTCGCGGTAGCGCAGGCCCGCCCTGGTCTGCGCGGGAGGAGGCAGCGCGGCGTCCTTCTCCTCGTAGACGGCACAGGCCCGCCTGAACTCGCCGGGCCCGACCCCGAGGAGCGGGCGGGCGCGGACCATCCGCGCGGCGCTCTTCCAGACGACGAGCCGCCATGCCGCGGTGCGGTCTCGGGCCTGTCCGGTCGCGGCGAGGCGGCGCGCGACGCGGCCGCTCGGCAGCACGGCGAGCGCCATCGCCGCCGCGACGATCAGCCAGACCCACCTCCAGGAGCGGAGCAGCGCCAGGGCGGCCGCCGCCGCGACCAGGGCGAGCCAGGCCGCGCGGGAGTAGCTGTAGACGGCGCAGAGGAAGACGAGGAGCAGGGCGAGCGCCGCCCCCGTCCACGCCGAGGGGCGCGCGGGGGAGGGGAGCAGGGAGACGCCGAGGGCGAGGGCGAACGCCATGCAGAGCCCGAGCGCGTTCTTGCCGTCCCAGAGCGGGTACCGTTGGTCCACGATGCGCGTGAGCCCCGCCTGCGCGTGGTAGCCGAGATCCACGGCGGCGACCAGGACCGCCGCCGCGACGAAGGCGACCGCGACACGGCGCGGGCGCACCGCGCCGCGGAACAGGTACGAGGCGCCGTAGAAGAAGAGGGCGTAGCAGGCCGCCTCGAGGAGCGCGGCCCCCCGCTCGGAGGCGGGGCCGAACGGGGAGAGGAGGGCGGAGGCGGCGATCGAGGCGAGGAGGAGGGCGATCGGGAGGTCGAGGGGGGTGCGCACGATGTAGCGCCGCGGACGGACGACGGCGAGGGCGAGCCAGAGGCCGCAGAAGACGACGGCGATGTTCTTGGCGCTGGTGACGCTCAGGGACCCGAGCGGGGTCGCGAGCCGGAACGCGGACGGCCTCAAAAAGAGGATGACGAGCACGGCCCAGAAGACCGCCGCGAGGAGCCGGTCGAAGGCCGCGAGGATGCGGTGTGCGCCGGTCACGGTTCGAAGGTCACAGTCCGTCGATTTCGATCGCGCAGACATCCGCACGCTCCTGTGCGCACTCGCCCGTCCCCCCTCACTCCCAGAGCGAGAAGAGGAACCAGAACAGATCCCGCCTGATGAAGGTGCAGTAGGCGACGAAGAGCGCCTGCTTCTCCGCGGCCCCGGCCCGTTTCCCGGGCCTCAGGCGGTAGAGCCCGGCCTTGAGCCCCGCCCGCGCGGCGTCGACGCAGATGCCGAGGGCGAAGAGCGGGCGGAAGGCGAGCTCGAAGAGGGCGGCGCGGACTCCTCCCTCGTGCTTCCGGAAGTAGCGGAGCAGGCTGCGCGCCCCGGGAAGGATGACGCCGGCCCTGTTCTGCCGGCGGCTCCTCCCGCCGTAGTGCGTGACGACCGCCTCGGGGCGCAGGACGATGCGCCAGCCCGCGTCCTTGATCCTCCGGCACAGATCCACCTCCTCGAAGAAGATGAAATACCCCTCGTCGAGGAGCCCGACGCGGTCGAGGGCGCTTCTGCGGAGGAAGAGGGCGGCGCCCGAGGGCTGGTCCACCTCGACCGCCTTGTCGAAACGCTCCCCGCGCATCTTCACCCGTTCGTAGGCCCGGCGGAAGAACCCGAGGCGGCCGAGCACCGTCTTGGAGGCGAAGGCGAAGGCGAAGGTCGGAAAGCGCCGCGCCGCGTGCTGGATGCTCCCGTCCTCGTTGAGGAGGAGCGGGCCGCAGGCGCCGACGCCGGGCTCGGCGTCCATGAAGGCGGCGAGCCGCTCGAGCGCCCCCTCGTGCACCTTCGTGTCCGGGTTGAGGAGGAGCGCGTAGCGCCCCGAGGCGAGGCGCAGCGCCTGGTTGTTGGCGGCGGCGAAGCCGCGGTTGGCGGTGTTGGCGATCAGCCGGACCCGCGGGAACTCTTCGCGGACGAGGGCGGCGGAGCCGTCGCGGGAGGCGTTGTCCACGACGAAGATCTCGACGGAGAGGCGCCCCGCGCCCGCCGGAATCGAGGAGAGGCAGCCGCGCAGGTACCGCGCCGAGTTCCAGCCCACCACCACGACGGAGAGGTCGGTCACGAGGCCCCCTTGCCGCAGAGATCCGAGAGGATGGCGAGGAGCCGCGGCGCGTGCGCCGCGAGCGAGTAGCGTTGCTCGACCGTCTCGCGCCCCCGGGCGGAGACGGCCTGCCGCACGGCGGGGTCGCGGAGGAGGCGTTCCAGGGCGCCTTCCCACTCCGCGGGGGAGGAGGCGAGGAAGCCGTTGCGTCCGTTGGTGATGATCGTCGAGATCACGCCCACCGGCGCGCAGACGGCGGGGACGCCGCACGCCATGTAGACCAGCGCCTTCAGGGCGCACTTCCCGCGGGCCCACGGGGTGTCGGGCAGCGGCATCAGGCCGATGTCGAAGCCGGAGAACTCGGCCACCTCGTCCGCGGCGCTCCAGCGGGAGAACTCGCTGCGCACCGCCGCGTGCCCCGCGAAATCGATGCCGTCCGCGGTGTCGCTCACGACGCGGAGGGTGAACGGCACGCGCCGGGCGAGCCGGTCGAGGACCGGCAGCAGTTCGTTCAGGTAAGGGTTGGTGCTCCGGCTCCCGCTCCAGCCGACGACGGGGGGGGCGTGCGCGGCCCGCGCGGCCGGTCGGTAGCGCTCCGTGTCGACCACGGTCGGAAAACAGAAGACCCGCGCGGAGTGCCGCGCCGCCATGCCGCGGAGCGTCTCGTTGCCCGCGAGCACCAGGTCGCTCATTCGGACCATCCCGCGGAAGCGGCGCATCCTGGCGCGGTGGGGGGAGGCCGTTCGGCCGTCTTCGCGGTAGATCACCGCGTCGTCGACGTCGTAGACGAGACGACGCGCCGCGCGCCGGAGGATGAACCGGTCGAGCGGGCGCAAAAGCTTCTTCTGGACGACGACGACGTCGTAGCCGCCGAGGCTGCGGAGGAGCCGGATCCGCCTGAACCCCGCGGGGGGGATGCGGAGCGGCGTGCAGGCGGCGCCGTGCCGCTCGAGGTAGGGGATGAACTGCGCCGCCCGGAACCGGAAGCTCGGCTTCTCGAAACGCGTGGTCAGGAACGCGATGTGCATGGGGACCCCGCTCTTGCGCCCGCCCGGGGCGCTACTCCCTCTCCGCGACGACGAGGATCGACTTCGCGAAGTCGACGCAGAGGTACTTGTGCAGGGGGGCGGCGACCCAGATTCTGAAGAGTCTCCGGAAGAAGGCGTCGTTGTAGATCCTGAAGATCTTCTTTACCTTGAAGCCGAGCGAGATGAGGATCCCGCCGATCTCGTCGTAGCGGTACGTCACCTTGTGGGAGTACTCCCACAAGCGGTTCGGGTGGAAGGCGTTGGGGGTCGTCAGGATCAGCTTCCCCCCGGGGAGGAGCAGCTCGTGGATGGCGCTGAGGAGCTGGACGCCGTCCTCGAACGACAGATGCTCGATGACCTCGAAGAGGAAGACCACGTTGAACCGCTCCTTGATCTCGTCGAGCGAATAGAAATCCTGCTTCGTCTCGCGGTCGATGTCCATGCTCTTGTAGGAGAGCCGGTAGCCGCAGACGTCCATCAACCGCTGCCGGAGCTCGCGCGTCGACGAGCCGATGTCGAGGATCGAGTCGCCGTCCCGGATCTCCTCGAGGACGACCTCGAGGTGCTTCTTGCGCACCCCGAGGTCCCAGAAGTCGGGGAATTTGCTCTGGATCTCCCGCCGGGTCTTGTACAGGGTGCTCCAGCTCGTCTTGAGCCGTGTAAGGGGGTCGCCGCAGGCGCTGCGCGTGTCGTTCACCTTCCCTCCGCGGCGAGCGCCTCGCGCGCCCGCTTGTTCGCGTCGTGCCGCCGTATCCGCTCCGTTTTCCGCGCGATCCTCCGCGCGAGACGCCTCCCCGCCGCGCCCGACCGGCGTCTGCCGAGGTAGGCGAGGAGGAAACGCATCCGATCCGCCCTCGTCACCGCGGGGGAGGGGGCGGAATAGTTCAACGCCGCGAGGTCCTTGACCGCGCGGCGGCGGTGCCCCGGGCCGCCCCGCGTCACCCGCTGCAGGTCGATGAGGGTCAGGCCCCCGTCCGACCGCAAAAACAGGTGGCACAGGTAGAAATCCCGGTGCGTGAAGCCGGCCCCGTGCATCAGGCGCGCGCACCGCGCCAGGGAAAGAAGTATACACCTCTTTTCGCGAAAATGCCCCCGAAAAGAGGCGGCGAAATCCTCGAGGCGCGTCCCCGACACCCCCTCGGTCGCGATGAAGGAGCCGCCGAGCCAGGGGAAACGCCGGCGCTCGCCGAGGGCCACCGGGGCCATCGTGTCGAGGCCGGCGCGGCGGAGCGCCGCGATCGCCTCCCACTCGCGCCGCGCCGCGGAGCGCGGGGCCTTCCTGGCGAAAAGATCCCCGAGCGCCTCGCGAAGCGGGGTGCGGAGGTGCTGCTTGAGGTAGAGCAGCGGGGCCGGGGCGGCGGGCGGCGTCTCCGGCGTCCCCTGCGCCGCGGAGGCCCCCTCCGGGGGGGGCGCGGAAAAGACGACGCGCGCGATCCTCCGCCGGCGCTTCTCCCTCGCGGGGCCGTCCCCGGCAAAGTTGATCAGGGCGCTGTACGAATCGAGGCCGCGGGCGCGCAGCGCGGGCAGCCAGCGCGGGTCGATGCGCACCGTCCCCCGTTCGTCAGCGCGCGATTCCACGGCGCTCCTCCATCGCCAGGCGGTAGACGGCGAGGGTCGCCTCCGCGTTGGCTTCGACGGTGTAGGCCAGCGACTTCCTGCGCGCCGCCTCCGCCATCCGCGCACGCGTTTCTTCCCGGGCGAGGGCGGCCATCGGCCCGGCGAACGCCGCGGCGTTTCGCGGGTCGGCGACGACGAAGCCGTCCAGGCCCTCCCCGACGATCTCGGAGGCCCCGTTCATCGCGGTCGTGACGACCGGGAGGCCGCACGCCATCGCCTCGAGGCAGACGTTCGCGAACGGGTCGTAGCGGGTCGGGAGGACGAGGTAGTCGGCGGCGCCGTAGTACGGGCGGATGTCGGCGAGGTGCCCGAGGAAGCGGATGCGCGCCGCCGCGCCGAGCCCGCGGGCGAGGGAGGCGAAGCGGTCCGTGCCCCCCCTCCCCGCCACGAGGAGGTGCGTCCGGCGGTTCGCCGGGACGGCGGCGGCGCGGAGGGCGGTCTCGAGCCCCTTGCGGACCGGGTTGTGGGAGGCGAACAGGGCCACAGACGCCCCCGCGGGGATCCCGAGCTCCGCGAGGACCCGGGCGCGGTGTAGCGCGCGGAGGCGGGGGTGGAACATACCGTGGTCGACGCCGTTGTAGACCACCGACACCCGGCCCGGGGGGTACGGGTAGCGGGCGAGGAGCTGGTCTCGGCAGAGGCGCGAGTTGGCGATGACGCGGCCGCAGAGGCGCGGGTCGAAGATCCGCCTCTCCAGGTGCAGCGCGAGCCAGGTGAACGGGCGCGTGTAGGCGACCAGGCGGCCGGCGGCGGTGTCCGCCTTCTCCCGGAGCCAGACCCGGTGGATCCCCCCGCCCATCCGGTAGACGTCGAGCGGGTAGAAGCGGGTGAGGCCGCTCACGACGTCCCACCCCCCCCCGGCGAGCATTCGGCGCGCGCGCCGGATGAACAGGACGGTTTTCAGCGAGGGCCCCGCCGCGGCGGGAACGGGCACACGGTGGAAGACGAAGCCGCCCCCCTCCGCCATTTCGCCGCGCGCGGCGAAGACGTGCAGGTCGTGCCCCCCCGCCGCGAGGGCGCCGAGCAGGCGCGACAGGTACCGTTCCTGCCCCCCGCGGGAAGGGGCGTAGTCGGAGATGAGGAAGGCGATTTTCATCTGAGCCGTATGACGCGCGATTCAGCCCCTTGGAGGCAGCAGGTCCCTGACGGCGGCGAAGACCTCCTCCGCGGCGACGGCCGTCATGCAGCGGTGGTCCGCGGGGCAGCGCCGCTTCAGGCACGGGGCGCAGGAGGTCTCCCGCCTGACGATCGTCGCCCGGTTCGAGAGCGGGCCCGTGGCGACGGGGTCCGTCGGGCCGACAACCGCCACGACCGGCGTCCCGACGGCGGCGGCCAGGTGCATCGGCCCGGTGTCGTTGCTCACGAAGACCGCGCAGCGCGCCGCGAGGGCCGCCAGCTGCGCCACTGTCGTCTCGCCCGCGACGTTGATCCCGTCCGGGCCGAGCGGGGCGCAGACGGCCCCGGCGCGCTCCCGTTCCGCCGCCCCCCCCACCGCGAGGATCGCGGCGCCGAGACGGTCGCGCAGGAGGCGGGCGAGGGAGGCGAACCGCTCCTGCGGCCAGCACTTCGCCTCGCCGTAGGTCGCGCCCGCGTTCAGCCCGACGACCGTCCGCCCCGGGGCGACCCCCCGCGCCCGGAGCAGGGCGTCGGCCTGTTCGAGGAGGGAAGCGGGCAGGCCGAGCGACGGGCGGGGATCCGCCTCGACCGCACCGAGCGTCCGCACGAGCGCGAGGTAGCGGTGCACCTGGTGCCCCTCGAAGGCGGACGCCGCCCCCTCCCCCGCCTCGCCGCGGCGCGCGTGCCCGCCGTGATTGCGCGGATCGGCAAGCCGTTTCCCGCGCGGAACCGGGACGGGGGAGGTGAGGAGGAGACCGCGCCCGTCCGTCGCGTAGCCGACGCGCCTGCGGACCCCGCCGAGGAAAAAGAGGAGCGCGGAGGAGAACGAGTTCGGGAGGAGGACGCCCAGGTCGTACCGGTCGCGCCTGAGTGCGGCGATGAGCGTTCGCGCCCCCCGCAGGCCCGCGGGCCTCGGCACGGGCACGACCCTGTCCGCGGAGCCCTCGAGTTCCCAGAGGCAGGCGAGGTTCGCGGGGGCGAGCATCGTGATCGGCGAGCCCGGGAAGAGGGCCCGGAGCGCCCGCACCGCCGGGATGGCGATCACCGAGTCGCCCAGCCAGTTCGTTCCCCTGACCGCGATCCGGACGGTTTCGCTCATAGCTCCTCCGGCCGCTTCTTTTTCCGCCAGCGGCGCGCCATCCAGAGCCACAGGTCGGGGCGCCGGCGGACCCACCCCTCGAGCACCCGGTTCATCCGGGCGCACCCCTCGGCGATGTCGGCTTTCCGGTCGCCGGTGTCGGGGATCTCGATCGGGTCGCAGGCGTGGACCTCGTGGCGGCTGTACCCGACGCGCACGTCGAAGACCGGGACGATCGAGGCGCCGGTCTTCATCGCCAGCACGACGGCCGAGGGGGTCGTGGAGACCGGCCGGCCGAAGAACGGGGCGAACGGGGCGAAACGCCCCGCGTACTGGTCCGAGAGGATGGCCACGCAGTAGTTGCGGCCGAGAAGGTCGATAATGTCCTGCGCCACCCACTTCTTCTTGATCGGCATCAGGTTGCACATCGAGCGCCGCCGCTCGATCTCCCGGTAGATGAGGGAGTTCCGGAACGGCCTGCCCACCGCCGCGACCGGTCCCATCAGGGGGGCGTCGCTCAGGGCCATGAACTCCCAGTTCCCGTAGTGGGAGACGAGGAAGATGAGCCCCTTCCCCTTCGCCCGCACCGCCCGGATCGCCTCCCCGTTGATGAGTTCTATGTCGGGCCCGCCGCGGCGCCTGATCTTCGGGGTGAGCATGAACTCGGTCATCGTGAGGAAGAGGTTCCTGAAGGAACCGCGCGCGATGCGGCGCTTCTCCGCGACGGTCTTCGCATCCCCGTACGCGAGGTCGAGGTTCGCCAGGGCCACCCGCCTGTAGCGGCTGTTCGGCAGGAAGGCGAGCCGGGAGAGGCCGGCGGCGATCCGGTAGACGAGCCCCTCGGGCAGGAGCTGGAGAGCCCCGCAGAACGCCTTGAGCAGGAGCCAGGCCGGGTAGTGCCGCCAGGGGACGCGTGCTTCCTCGCTCATGCCGCGCCTCCTTCTTCGCGCCCGCGCGGGCGGGGGGCGGGATGCGCCCGTCGCATCGCCCAGAGCAGGCCGAGGAGCACGATCCAGCCGAAGACGCCGGTGACCACCCGCCCGTCGCCGAAGAACCAGGGGGCCACCCCCTTCGCCCGGTTCAGGAGGAGCCCCTCCGCCTTGATGCCGAAGACGCAGCCCGCGTGCAGCCCCATCGCGAGGTAGAGCGAGCCGGTCCTGAGGACCGACGCGCCGAGCAGCAGGCCGAAGAGGAAGAGGCCGACGAAGCCCGGGAGCACCTCCGCCGGGGAGCAGAGCGGCGCGAAGAAGTACGCCAGCGCCTTGAAGCCGAGGAGCGGGTCGAAGGCGGCGGGCGCCGGCATATCCGAGGCGTTGAAGAAGTGCACGATCGCGAAGAAGGCGCTCATCGCGACGACGGAGACGGCGGCGGGGAGGGTGCGGAGGCACGCCTGCAGCACGAATCCCCTGAAAAAGATCTCCTCGATGATCGCCACCACCACCCCCGTGAGAAACGCCTTCCCGACTTCGAACAGGAGCTCGCCTGAACCGGAGAAGTAGAGCCCGGGGATGCGCGCGCCGTATCGGGCCATCACGAGCAGCATCGCGGCGAGCGCCCCCGCGCCCGCGAGCCACCCGCGCAGGAAGAGGGGGGCGGGCCCGTCGGCGCCCCGCAACCCCACCGAGGCCAGCGAGACGATCTCGAGGCGGCGGCGCCAGGCGACGAGGAAGAGGACGCTGACGATGAGGACGACCCGGCGCATCACGCGGTCGAACGGGAAGTCGAGCGCTTCGTCGAGGGCCGGGCAGGCGCCGCGGATCAGGTCGATGCCGAGCGCCGCCCACGGCGCGACGATGCAGCTCGCCAGCAGCGAGAGGAGCAGCACGACGGCGAGACGCTGGTATGGTTGCATAGCAGGGGATGCGCGCGCCCGGGCGATCGCCTCCCCGGGCCGGCGGGGCTCAGAAGTCGGCGCCCCGCTTCTCCGCCCACTCCGCGTAGCGGCAGACCCCGCGCGTGGAGCGGCGGATGAACTCGACGAAATGGCGCACCTCGGGCGTCATCTCCCCCTTCTCGATCTCCTCGATCGCGCGGGAGGCGTTGAGGCCCGAGGCATAGAAGGTCTTGAACGCCTCCTTCAGGCGCGTCCGTCCCGCCTGCGTCACGCCGGCGCGCCGCAACCCGACGACGTTCAGGCCGGACGCGGCCGCGGGGCGCCCGCCCGCGATGACGAACGGCGGGATGTCGCGGTTGACGGCGGAGAGGCCGCTCAGCATCGCGAGGCGCCCGATGCGGCTGAACTGGTGGATGACGACCGCGCCCGAGATGACGACGTTGTCCTCCACGACCGTGTGCCCCGCGATGAGCGCGCAGCTCGTGACGATGACGCGGTTGCCGATGACGCAGTCGTGGCCGGCGTGGGAGAGCGCCATGAAGTAGTTGTGGTCCCCGATCACCGTCGCCTCGTTCTCGACCATGGCGCGGTGGACCGTGACGTGCTCCCTGAAGGTGTTGCCGGCGCCTATCCGGAGGAAGGTCGGAACGTCCTTGAATGAGAGCGACTGGGGAAGGTCCCCCAGCACCGCCCCGGCGTGGATCCGGTTGTTCTCGCCGATCGAGGTGCGGCGCTTGATGCAGGCGTGGCTCTCGATCACCGTGCCGCGGCCGATCGACACGTCCCCCTCGATCACGGCGTACGGCCCGACCGTGACGTCGTCCGCGATCTCCGCCGCGGCGTCTATCACGGCCGTCGGATGGATCTGCTTCATTCAGGCGCCGGACCTTTCCCGCGCCGCGCGGCGGTGCCGAGCGACTCGAACACCCATTCTAGCATCTGCGCCTCCCCCCCGCCAATTTTCATTTCGATCTCGAGGACGCGGAGCGGGAGGGGGAGCGTCGGCGTCTCCGGGATTCGGACGGCGTCCTTGGCGGTCGTCACGAGAACCGCGGCGCCCGCCGCCGCCGCCGCGCGGGCGAGCGTCTCGATCTCCGCGGGACGGTACGGGTGGTGGTCGGGGAATCGGCGGGAGAGGACGACGCGCGCCCCGAGGCCCTCGAGCGTGCGGAAAAACCCCTCCGGCTCGGCGAGGCCGCAGAAGGCGGCGACCGGCGTCTTCCGAAGCGAGGCCGGGTCCTCCACGGGCCCCGGGCCGGGCCGGGCGAGCCGCGCGGGCTGGTGCGTCGCGGTGAAGATCCGCGCCCCCGCCCCGAGTTCGCGAAGTCGCCGGAGCGCGTGCGGCGGCGGCGGACCCGGGCAGCGCGTGAAGACGATCGCGTCCGCGCGGCGGGCGGCGGACGGCGGCTCGCGGAGCCGCCCCGCGGGCAGGAGGCGGCCGTTGCCGAACGGGTTTGTCCCGTCGAGGAGGAGGATGTCGAGGTCGCGCCGGAGGCGGCGGTGCTGGAAACCGTCGTCGAGGATGAAGACGTCCACCGGGAAGCGGCGCGCCGCCATCTCCCCGGCCCGCAGGCGGTCCGGGTCGATCGCGACAACGGTGCCCGGGAGCCCGCGGGCGAGCAGGTGCGCCTCGTCCCCGGCCTCGCGGGGCGAAAGGATCGCCCCCGCGCCGTTTGAGACGAGGCGCGGGAAGAAGGGGCCCTCCGCCGAGGCGCCGTAGCCCCTGCTCAGCACCGCCGCGCGCAGCCCCCGCGCCCGGAGGCCGCGCGCGAGGAGCATCGCGAACGGCGTCTTACCCGCGCCGCCGACGGCGAGGTTCCCGACGCTGATGACCGGGCGCGGGAGGCGCCGCGCGCGGAGGAGGCCGCGGTCGAACGCCGCGTTCCGGGCGGCGACCGCCAGCCGGTAGGCGAGCGACGGCGGGGCGAGGGCGAGGCGCAGGCAGCCGGCGGCGGCGCCGCGGCGCCGCCCCTCCACGATGTCGGCCCAGCCCAGTGCGTTCATGCACGCCCCCCGCGCGCGCCGCGCCGCCTTCTAGTCCGGCACGAGCCCCCGCAGCAGCTCCAGGTTCCGCCGCGTCGCGCCGCGGCTGCCCGCCATCGCCTCCGCCGCGCGCCGCCCGAGCTCCTCCCGAAGGGGGGCGTCCGCGAGCAGGGCGACGACCGATTCGGCGAGCCCGCGGGCGTCGGCGACCTGCACGGCGCCCCGGGCGCGGAGGAGGAGCTCCGCCGCCTCGCGGAAGTTCTGCATCGAGGGCCCGAAGAGGACCGCCTTGCCCAGACTCGCCGGCTCGATGATGTTCTGCCCCCCGCCGCCGACGAGGCTTTTGCCGACGAAGACCAGCGTCGCCGCGCGGTAGATGGCCGTGAGCTCGCCGATCGTGTCCGCCACGAGCACCGCCCCCGCGGGGACCCTCGCCCCGGCCGGGTGGCGGGACCTGAGGACGCAGGCGGCGCCGCGCCGTTCGCAGAGCGCCTGCACCTCCTCCCCGCGCTCGGGGTGGCGCGGCACGATGACCAGGGCGGTCTCGGGTCTTTCGCGCCGCGCCGCGTCCCACGCGTCGAGCACCGCCTCCTCCTCGCCCCGGTGCGTGCTGCCCGCGACGATCACCGGCGCGTACGCCTCCAGCCCAAGCGCGAGGCGGGCGCCGCGCGTCTCTTCCTCGCCGGCCGGCAGAAGCCCGCAGTCGAACTTCATGTTCCCGCCGACGGCGACCCTCTCCGCCGGCGCGCCGAGCGCGACGATCCGCTCCGCGTCGAGGACGGTCTGCATGCTGAAGCGCCGTATCGAGGGGAGGATCCGCCGCAGCAGGAACCGCGCCCTGCGGTAGCCGCGGAACGACCGGTCCGAGATGCGGCCGTTCACGACGGCGAGCGGGACGCCCCGGCGCGCGGCCTCGGCGATGAAGTTGGGCCAGAGCTCGGTCTCGACGATCGCGACGAAATCGGGGGAGACGAGATCGAAGGCGCGCCTGACCGCGGAAGGCAGATCGAGGGGGAAGTAGAAGGCGGTCGCCCACCCGCCCGCCTTCTCCCTCGCCACCCGCTGCCCCGTGAGGGTGACGGTCGAGAGCACGACGCGGTGTCCGGGGAGGGCCTCCGCGAGCGCCTTCACGAGCGGGAGCGCGGCGAGGACCTCGCCCACGGAGACCGCGTGGATCCAGACGCGCCGCCTCCCGCGGAGCGCGTCCCGCAGCGGAGACGGGTAGCGGCCGAGGCGCTGCCGGATGCCGGCGCGGTACTTCTCCCGCCGCGCCACCTGGACGGCGAACCAGGGCAGCGAGAGGGCGAAGAAGAGCCGGAGCAAGGCGTTGTAGAAACGGAGAACCTTCGTCATCGAATCACGCCCGCGGGTGGGCCTCCTCGTAGACCTTCTTCATCCGCTCGGCGGTCACGTGCGTGTAGACCTGCGTGGTGGAGAGGCTCGCGTGCCCAAGGAGCTCCTGCACCGCCCGGAGGTCCGCGCCCGCGTCGAGCAGGTGTGTGGCGAACGAGTGCCGGAGGTAGTGCGGGGAGACGCGCGCCTCGAGGGCGGCCCTGCGCACGTGCCGGTCGATCACATCCCGGACGGACCTGGCGGTGAGCCGCCCCCCGCCGCGGTTGACGAAGACCGGCGTGCGCGCCTCACCCCGCGCCCGGAGGGGGCCGAGGTTCCGCGCCTCCAGGTAGGCCATCAGGGCTGCGACGGCGGGCTTCCCGAGCGGGACGAGCCGCTCCTTCTTCCCCTTCCCCTTCGCCCGCGCCATCTCGCCGAGGAGGTCCAGGTCGTCCGCGTCGAGCGCCGTGAGCTCGCTTACCCGCATCCCCGTGCTGTAGAGCGTCTCGAGGATGGCGCGGTCGCGGATGTCGAGCAGACGCTCCCCCCCCGCCGACTCGATCAGGCGGCGCACGGCGTCCACGTCGAGGAACCGGGGCAGCGCCTTCCTGCGCTTCGGGGTCGCGACGCCCGCGAACGGGTTGACCGCCGACATACGTTCGCGGACCATGAAGCGGTAGAAGGAGCGCAGCGACGAGACGAGGCGGCCGATGCTCGCCCGGGAGAGGCCCGCGGCGGCGACCTCGGCGAGGTACTGGCGGATCAGGGAACGGTCGGCGAGACGCCAGTGGCCTTCGGCGACGCCGCGGGCCCTCCGCGACAGGAAGGCGGAGAAGCGCTCGATGTCGCGCCGGTAGGCGTCGAGCGTGTGCGGGGAGGCGTCCTTCTCCGCCCGAAGGTAGCCGAGGAACCTTTCGACGGATGCGTCCATCAGTGCCTTTCTCCCCGCCGCGCCGCCGTCCTTCCGCGGCGGCGGCGCGTCAACGTTCCCGCTCCGGCCTTCCGCCGTCCTCCGCGGGCGGTTTCGGCGCGCCCTCGAGCCCGTCGAGGTTCTTGGGGCGGAACGCGCAGTCGGGATAGTTGCTGCAGCCGTAGAAGACCGAACGGCCGCGCCCCCGTTTCCGAATGATCTCGCCCCCGCAGCCGGGCATCGGGCATCGGATGCCGGTGGAGTCGGGTTTGACGTAGCGGCAATGGGCCTTGTAGCCGCTGCAGGCGGTGAACGGGCCGTATTTCCCGTGCCGCTCCATCAGGGGCCGGCCGCAGCGGGGGCACTTCTCGTCCAGGACGACCGGCTCCAGTATCGTGAAGCTCCCGTCCTCGCGCATCTCGATCCTCTTGATGCACCGGTGCCGCGGGAAGTCCGCGCAGGCGAGGAAGTGCCCCTTCAGGGTATGCCGGATGACCATCGGGTGGCCGCAGTCGCAGACCGCGGAGGTGGGCTCGGGGGCCTTCTTGAGGGTCTCCATCCCGCTCTGCGCCTTCGACAGGGACGCCGTGTACGGTTCGTAGAACTCGCGGAGCACCCGGGTCCAGGGGATCGTCCCCGACTCGATCTCGTCGAGCTCGTCCTCCATCCTGGCGGTGAACTCCACGTTGATCAACTCGGGGAACCACCTGACGAGGAGGCCGTTTACCAGCTCGCCGAGCGGGGTCGGGAAGAGCCGCCCCCCCTCCTTCCCCACGTACGCGCGCTTCCGGATGGTGAAGATGGTGGGGGCGTACGTGCTGGGCCTCCCGATCCCGTTCTCCTCGAGCGCCCTGATGAGCGTCGCCTCCGTGTAGCGGGGCGGCGGTTTCGTGAAGTGCTGGGAGGGGGCGAGCGAGACGAGCGCCAGCGGTTCGCCGGGGGCGAGCGGCGGGAGCGGCGTCTCCTCCTCGTCCCGGGGCGGCGCGCCCGCCACCTTGAGGTACCCGTCGAAGACCACCTTCGTGTCCGCGGCCCTGAACAGGTACGGCCCCGCCGCGACGCCGACCTCGACCTTCTTCATCACCGCCGGCGCCATCTGGCTCGCGATGAACCGCTCCCAGACGAGGCGGTAGAGGGCGTGCTGCTCGCGGCTGAGGTGCGGTTTCAGGTCCTCGGGGGTGCGCCCGGCCGAGGTGGGGCGGATCGCCTCGTGCGCCTCCTGCGCCCCCTTGCGCGAGGCGTAGCGGTTGGGTTTGGTCGGGGCGTAGGCGTCGCCGTAGCGCTCCCGGATGAACCGCAGCGCCTCCTCCTGCGCCGTGGCCGCGATCCGCGTCGAGTCGGTCCGCATATAGGTGATGAGGCCGACCGTTCCCTTCGTCCCGACGTCGAGCCCCTCGTAGAGCTGCTGGGCGACCTTCATCGTCTTGGCGACGGGCCAGTGCAGACGGTTCACGCCCGCCTGCTGGAGGGTGCTGGTGATGAACGGGGGGGAGGGGCGCTGGCGGCGCTCCTTTTCCTCGACCGAGGCGACCGAGAACGGGCGTTTCGAGGCGTCCTCCACGATCGCGGCGGCGCGGGCGCCGTCGGGGATCTCCGCCTTCGCCCCGTCGATTTTCGCGAGGCGCGCCGTGAACGGCCCGCCGCCCCCCGCCGTCTTCTTCAGCGACGCCTCGATCGTCCAGTACTCCGTCGGTGTGAACGCCCTGATCTCCGCCTCGCGGTCGCAGATGAGCTTGACCGCGACCGACTGCACCCGCCCCGCGCTCAGTCCCCGTCCCACCTTCTTCCAGAGGAGGGGGCTCAGGGTGTAGCCGACGATACGGTCGAGGATGCGGCGCGCCTGCTGCGACTCCACCTTCTTCAGATCCACCTCCGCGGGCGCGGCGAAGGCGCCCCGGATCGCCTCGGTGGTGATCTCGTTGAACGTGACGCGGAGGAACCTCTTCGCCGAGCCCTTGAGCGCCTCCTGGAGGTGCCAGGCGATCGCCTCCCCCTCGCGGTCGGGATCGGGCGCGAGGTAGACCGCATCCGCCCCGCGCGCGGCCTTCTTGAGCGCGGTGACGGTCTTCCTGCTCTTGAGGGGGACGATATAGGTGGGCTCGAAGCCGTGCTCGATGTCCACGCCGATCCGGCTCTTCGGGAGGTCGCGCACGTGGCCCATCGAGGCCAGCACCGTGTAACGCTTCCCGAGGATCTTGTTGATCGTCTTGGACTTCGCGGGCGACTCGACGATGACGAGCGATCTGGACATGGCATCACCACGGATTCAACGGCGCCGCAGAGGCACGGACCCCCCGCGCCCCGCCGCGGATCTCGGCGGATCCTGGCGCATGCTTCGATCCGTGCGCAGCCGCGCCGCCGCCCCCTCTCCTCGCGGCGGCGAGGGCGCCCTTCTCAGAAGAGGAACGATTATACACGCGGCCGCGCGCGCGATGTAAAGGATATTCTCCCCCGGCGCTCAGCAGGCCTTCCGGAACATCTTGCCGGGCAGCTGGTTGGCGAGGTGCTTGAGTTCGAGGGAGAGGAGCGCCGCGGAGACGGCCGCCGGGGGGAGACCGCAGGCGGCGGTGATTTCGTCGATGGAGCGCTCCTCGGCGCCGAGACTGGCGAGGACGGCCTCCTCCCGGGGGCCGATGCGGGGTTTGGGGCGGTCGGGGCCGGCCTCCTCCGGGGACGGCACACGGTCGGGAAACAGGTAGGGGAACTCCGCGCAGACGTCCTCGACCGACTCCACCAGCCGGGCGCCCTCCTTCAGGAGCGCGTGCGCGCCGCGCGAAGCGAACGAGTCGATGCGGCCGGGCATCGCGAAGACCAGGCGGCCCTGCTCGAGCGCCTGGGCGGCGGTGATGAGCGAGCCGCTCCTGCGCGCCGCCTCGACCACGAGCACGCCCAGGGAGAGGCCGCTGATGACGCGGTTCCTGAGCGGGAAGTTCGTCCGCTGGGGCCCCGTCGAGAGGGGGAACTCGGAGAGCACCGCCCCGGAGGCGGCGATCTCGTCGGCGAGTTTCCGGTTCTCCGGGGGGTAGATGCGCCCGAGGCCGCTCCCGAGGACCGCGATCGTCCTGCCCCCCGCCTTGAGCGCCCCCCTGTGCGCGGCGGTGTCTATCCCCCGCGCCATCCCGCTGACCACGGTCATGCCCACGCCGGCGATCTGCCCGGCGAGGCGCTCCGCGTGGACGAGGCCGTACTGCGAGCAGCGCCGCGCGCCGACGACGGCGATCGCGTGCCGGTCCGCCTTCAGGACCGTCCCCCGCGCGTAGAGGAGCACCGGGGGGTCGTAGATCTGGGCGAGACACTCCGGGTAGGAGGGATCGGTGAACGGGATGACCGAGACCCCCATCCGCCGGGCCGTCTCCAGTTCCCGCGCGGCGGCGCCGGAGGAGCGCGCGGCGGCGGCCCGCGCGGCGAGGGCGGGCCCGATCCCGTCGATGCGGGCCAGCGCCCCCGCGCCGGCCGCCAGGGCCGCGGCGGCGGAACCGAACGAGCGGACGAGCCGCCTGACCGTGACCGGCCCGAGCCCCTCCGTCATCGCGAGCGCGGCCAGCGCCTCGAGCTCGTCCATCGCGCCCCCTCCCCGCATTCATGGTACGCCGGGAAGCGCCGCCGGGGCAACCGGAATTCCTCTTCCCCGCGCGGGGGCCGGGGCGGCTCCTTCGGGGGGCGCCGCGCCGCTCACTCCTTCTCGCGCATGCGGCGGATGCGGTCGTGCATCCGCTTTTTCCGGATCCGGTCGGCGAGGACGCCGTCGTCCTCGACCGGGCGGATGCTGCGGGAGAAGTACTGGGCCATATGGTAGGCCGCCTTCTCCAGGTCGTCGAGGGATTCGTAGAGCACGGCGAGGCGGCAGCGCAGCCGCTGGGCGGTGACGAGCGGCGCCTTGTCGATCGTCCTCTCGTAGAAGGAGGCCGCGATCTCCTCCCTCCCCCCCCGCCGGTACCCGCGCCCGAGGACGACGGTCCATGCGAATTTCCCGTCGTCCTCGAGCAGGTAATCGCAGAGGACGCCGAGGCGCAGGGTGGGGATGTGGGAGGCGGGGAAGCGCCACCCCGCCTTCGCGTAGACGGCGACGGCCTCCGCGTAGTTCTCCGCCCTCGACCGCGCCTCCCCCGCGGCGAGCAGCTCCTCCAGGGCGTGCGGGGGCGGGGCCTGGTCCGCCCTTTCGCCGGCCTCGAGGAGCAGCTCGATCTCCCAGAGGGCGCGCTTCCGCTGCCGCTCGTCGAGCGCCTCCCCGGCGAGGTAGGCGCGCCAGAGCTTGATGGCGGGTTCGTACTCCCCGAGGAGGCGATAGCAGTCGGTGAGCTCGCGCAGGAACCGCGGGTCGTTCCTGAGCTGCTCGGAGCCGGCCGCGAGGGCGTAGTAGAACGCCGCCTCCCGGTGGTTGCCGATCCGCGTGGAGGAGGCGGCCATCTTGAGCTGCAGGGCGTGGTTGTCCGGGTCGATCAGGAGCGCCCTGCGGAACAGGTCCCGCGCCCCCGCGTGGTCGCCCTTCTCGATGCACCGGGCGGCCTCCTCCCGGAGGGCGTCGAGCTCCTTGTCCCTCGCGTGCACCATCGCCGGCCTCGAGAAGAAGATCGCCATCTCGCTGAACGCCTTCTCCACGACGGCGGCGCTGTCGGGCGATTGGGAGATCGCCTGGTCGTAGCAGGAGAGCGCCTCCTCGTCCCGGCCCATCTTCTCCAGGCAGATCCCCTCGCGGATGAGCGCCTCCGAGGAGAGCTCGTTGCCGGGCGGCAGGCCGTCGCGGAGGCGCCGGTAGGCGGCGATCGCGGCCTCGAGGTCGCCGCGCGCGATCTCCTCGTAGAGTCCCCGGTAGTAGAGGACGCGGGGCGCCGGGTCCGCGGGGGCGGCGGCCGCCGCGAGGGGGGCCGCCCAGGCGGAAACCGCGCACAAGAAAACGGGAAGCCGTGCGCCCGCTCTCATTCCACCTCCCCGGGGGATCCCGCCGCGATCCGCTCCGTCTCCCGCGCCGGCACCCGCATCCTGTCCCCCTCAGCCGATGAACTTGTACCCCGCGCCGTAGACGGTGAGCAGCACGCGGGGGGTGTTGTGGTTCTTCTCGATCTTCTTGCGGAGCTTCAGGATCAGATTGTCGACCGTGCGGGTGGTCGGGTAGACGTCGTAGCCCCAGATCTCGTCGAGGAGCTTCTCCCGCGTCACCACGTCGTTGCGGTGGGCGATCAGGTACCGGATGATCTTTGCCTCCATCGCGGTGAGGGGCGTCGCCTTCCCCCCCCGGACGACCTGGAATCCTTTGAGGTCGATCGTGGCGTCGCCGATGACGTAGCGGGCGATCTCGTCGGGCTTCGACTCCCCGCGCCGCGCGAGCGTCCGCACGCGCGCGAGGAGCTCGCGGACGCCGAACGGCTTGGTCATGTAGTCGTCGGCGCCGAGCTCGAGCCCCAGCACCTTGTCCATCTCCTCCCCCTTGGCCGAGAGCATGATCACGCGCGCGGAGGGGAGCTTCGCCTTGACCTGCCGGCAGACGTCGTAGCCGCTGATGTCGGGGAGCATGATGTCGAGGATCAACAGGTCGGGGGCCTTCTCCAGGGCGATCTTGATTGCCTCGTCGCCGCGCGTGGCGCAGAGCACCTCGTACCCCTGCGTGGAGAAGAAATCCTCGAGGCTCCGCAGCAGTTTCTTCTCGTCGTCCACGATCAGTATCCGTTCCATCGACCCCTCCCTTCCGGGCGGCGCCTCCCCGCGGGGGCGCGTGTGCCGCGCGCCCCCCGCGGTGCGCGGGTTCAGCCGGCCGGTTCCGCCGGCACCGGTATCACGATGGTGAAGACGCTCCCCGCGCCGAGGTCGCTCTCCACCTCCACGCGCCCCCCGTGCGCCTCGGCGATGTGTTTGACGATGGAGAGCCCGATCCCCGCCCCCTTGCGGGCGACTTTCCGGCCCTCGTCCACGCGGTAGAACTGGAAGAAGATCTTCTCCAGATCCCCGGGGGCGATGCCGATCCCGCGGTCGGAGACCCGGATCAGCACCTCGCCGACCTGCCGCCGGAGCTCGACGCGCACCGCCTTCTCCCCGGGGGAGAACTTCACGGCGTTGTCCAGCAGGTTCAGCAGCGCCTGGCTCAGCGCGTCCTCGTCCGCGGGAACGCGGGGGATGACCGGGTCCGCCTCGTAGACGATCTCGATCCCCTCCGGCTGCACGTACTGCCGGAAGGCGCGCACGGTGGAGGCGACCGTCTTCCCGAGGTCCGCGGGGCGGAGGGTGTAGGCCCGTTTGCCCGCCCCGATCCGCGAGAAGTCGAGGACGTTGTCGATCAGGCGAGAGAGGCGCTGCCCCTCCGAGGTGATGAAGGTAAAATACTCCTTCTCCTTCTCCCGGCTTGAGACGGCGCCCATCTCCAGCATCTCCCCGACCGCCCGTATGGTCGAGAGGGGGGTCCGAAGCTCGTGGGAGACGCGTGAGACGAACTCGCTCTTGAGGCGCGCGAGCTCGCTGTCCTTGGTGACGAGCCAGTAGGTGAGGGAGAGCCCCATCAGGATGATCAGGAGGAGCAGGGAGCTGTAGACGGTTCGGGTCCTCCGCTCCCGCGAGGCGAGCTCGTAGAGAAGGCCGTCCTTCCGGTAGGCGAGGCGGAGGCGCCATGCGGGGAAGACCGGCGCGAGGGACTGCGTGCGCACGTGCGGCGAATCGTTTCCGGGGTCTCCGCGCCCGGCGAACGCGTTCCCCTCGGCGTCCATGAGGGCGAGGTTCACGTCCGGTCCCGACGCGACCGTGTCGCGGAGAATGTCGCGCATCCTCTCCCTGAGCCCCCGCGCGTCGAGCACCGCCACGAGCACGGCGGGCTCCGCTTGCCCCTCCAGGGCGATCGTGCCGCACGCCGCGAGCGTCTCCTCGCCGCCGCTTGTCCGCGAGAGCATGCGGTATCCGCCCGCCCCCTCCTCCGCGACGCGCCCGAGGTCGGGCCCGAACCGCTCCCGCAGCCGCTCCATCGCCAGCGCCGCGCGTTTCGTCACGTCCCAGTCGCGCAGGACGGCGTCGAACCGCGCGGGGGCGGGCGCCTCCGCGCCGGCGGCCGCGAGCTCGCCGCGGAGATCCCTGACCATCGAGACGTAGAACGCGGCCTCATGGACGCTGCCCGCGAGTTCCCCCGCCGCGAGCCCGTGCAGGATGGCGAAGAAACGCTCCGCCGCCTCCGCCGCGTTCCCCGCCCGACGCGCCGCGTCCGCGGCCCCCGCCATCGCGAGCAGTCGCAGCGAGAGTCCGTGGTAGGAGACCCCCTCGCCGGCCCGCGCGAGGATCTCCCGGTAGCGGTCGAACGCCTCCGCGAAGTTCCCGGCCTTGAGGTTGCAGCGCGCCTCGGAGAGCAGGGCGATCGCCTGCGTCTGCGGGTTCCCCGCCTCCCGCGCCGCGGTGCGGTAGTCGCGCAGCGCCGCGCCGGGGTCGCCGGCGACGAACTCCTGCGCGCTCCCGGCGCGCATCGCGCGCGAGTAGCCCGCGATCCGCTCGTCGGGGCGCGCGCCGAAGAGGATGTCGCCGGTGCGCTCCGCCGGTTCCCGGAACGGGTAGAGCGGCCTCAGCCGCCGGTCGAGGATGAATACGTCGGTTACGTACGGGCAGGCGCTCCGGCTCGCGGCGACGGCGGAGGGGAGAAGGTCGGGGGAGAGGCCAGGGCGGGCGCGCCGCGAGAACTCCGGTTCGCAGTCGAGCACAGGCCGCGTCAGGATGCGGACCGCCCGCTCCCCCACCTGCGCGAGGTGGGCGTTGATCTCGGCCGCGATCGGTTCCCGGCTCCCGTAGACCGCCTTCAGGGCGAGCCAGGCGAGGGGGACGGCGGGGAGGAGCACGAAGAGGAAGAAGAGGAACGGCAGCCGTTTCGTCCTGGGCGCGCCGGCCGCCGGGGAGAGGCCGCGCGGTGTCACGAACCGCCTCCCGCCTCGTCGCGCACGCCGCCGAGCCGCGGAGCCGCGGAGACGGGGGCGGGACAGGCCGCCCGCATGAGACGAGGTGCGTTCACCATCCGATCCCCCGGGCGAATTATACTACATCGAACCGGGCGCATGCGGGCGATTCGAAGAACCCTGATTCCGGGATCCTTTCAGGAGGAATCAGGGGAGGATCGTCAGCGTCACCGTGTGCAGGGTGACGACGTGCGGGACCCCCTCGTAGAGCTCCGCGAGGCTGCGCACCGGCGGCATCCTACCGGCCTCCAGGAGCACGAGGTGGATCCAGAGAGGCCCCTCCAGACCCTCCGGGCACGGGAGGCCGTCCAGGAGCCGGATCCCCATCGGCGCGTCGAGATGCGGCACGCCGGCGGCCAACGGTGCGATCCCCGGCAGGATGCGCCCGCCGGGGAGGATGCTGAACAGCCCGCGCGCGGTGTCGGCGACCAGGTAGGCGTCGATGCGCATCCATACCGAGATCGTGAGTCTGCCGTCGAGCGCGATGGGCGCCCCGGGCCTGAAGGCGGCGGCGTTCGCGGTCAGCTCGACGCCCGACGGACGCCCCGGCGTCGGCTCGGCGGTGGGGAACGGAGCGGGCGTCGGCGTCGGCTCGGCGGTCGGGGAAGGGGTGGGGGTGGGTACGAGTCTCGCCGCCTCGTTCGAGTAGCGCCGTTCGTAGCAGACCCGGAGTCCCGATGCCTCGTGGACCTTCGTCGACGACACGCGGTAGTAGTACGCCGTCCCCGGCCGGACGGTGGTGTCGGTGTAGCGGGACTCCGCGACGTGCGCCGAATTGATCCGCTCGTAGATCCCCGTGGCGTCGCAGCCGGGATTCGCGTGCCTTCCGCCGCCCGGGTCCCCGTTCGAAATCGCGGAGCGGTAGACGTCGTACCCGTACGCCCCCGCCACGTCGTCCCAGTCCAACTCCGCGAACGACGGCCCGGAGTCCGTGACGCGCAGGTTCTGGGGGATGCCGGGGGGCGGGGAGACGAGAAACCCCGAGGCGCCGGGCGTGGTCTCCTCGTCGACGTAGGCGCGCGCGCGCGTGATGTCGTAGTTCCCCTCGCTGTCGCAGGTCACCAGCACCGTTCCGTCGAGGTCGTTGCGGTAGACGATCGTCCCCGCGTTCCAGAGCCTGTGCAGCGATCCGGCTGCCGGCTGCGCGTGCGACCCCTCTCCTCCCCACCCGTATGCAACCTGGACGACCGCGTAGGCGGCCCCCATCGCGTCCGCGAACCGCTGCCCGCTCGAGCTGTTGCTCCCGTGATGGTGGACCTTGTAGAAATCCGTGTCGGCCAGTTCGCCGGCGGCGCCGGGATACGAGTAGGCGGCGTTTTCGTCCAGTATCCCGCTCTCGGCGCCGCCCCAGTATGCGTCCCCCCCGCTGAGGAAGACGCTCTCCCCGCACCGGATCTGGTGCACCAGCGCGTAGGCGTTGTCGTCCCCCGAAGGGAACCCCCGCAGCGCGGCGAGCACCCTGTCCTCGACATACGGGTCGAACCCGTACGGATGGTCGTTCGGTCCGATCGTGCAGCGCGGTCCGCTCAGATGGTCGCCGGCGTCGACCTCGAAGTAGTGCCCGGGGGCGGAGTTGGGGCCGCACCCCTCGGCGTCGAGCTTTTTCATCAGGTCGTCGTAGCCCCCCTTGGCTTCCGTGGGCCAGCGGAGATTCTGGTAAAAGTTCTTCACCTGGTACCGGTCTACCACGTACCGAAGACCGTCGTAGTGGTCTTCGCCGGCGGAGGAGAGCGCCATGAACCAAAGCGTCCCCCCGGGGCCTATCTTCCCGTCCAGGAAGGGGAAGAGAACCTGGTAACGGTACCCGCCGCGCCCCCCGTCGATCAACAGGTTCCGGTCGTCGTCGGTGTCCAGGACGCCGTCCTCGCCGGGGAACTCGTAGTACTGGCAGTCGCCGTAGGTGGAGGAGGAGCCCTCCGGGACGTACTGGATGTACCAGACCCGCATGTACCGCGTCTGGGCGGATGCGGAAGACGCCGCGAGCAGGGCGGCGAGGAACGCCGGGAGGAAGAGGCGTGGTGGTATCCCGGTGCGGAGTCGGCGCATGGATGCACGGATCATAGTTGTCTTATCGCATCGCCAGGGGCCTGAATTGTCACGGAAATGTAAAAATCCACGTCGCGCCTTCTCCGGGAACATGGAGACGCGCGCCCCCGCCCCGGTGTGGCGGCGTCGCACCGTCCGCGCGGACGAGGCGCCCGGGGGCGTGGCCGCCGGGCATGGCGGTTCACCGCAGCATACCGAGGTACCAGCCGATCAGGCGCCCGCCCCAGAGGAAGGCGACAAAGGCGCCGAGGCAGAGGAACGGCCCGAACGGCAGTCTCGACTTGAGATCGGCCTTCCTCGCGCCGATGAGCAGGAGCCCGGTGACGGAGCCGGCGAGGGAGGCGAAGAAGGTCGCGAGCAGGACGGGGACGGGGCCGAGGAGCGCTCCGAAGTACGCCATCAGCTTGACGTCGCCCAAACCCATCGCCTCCTCGCCGTAGAGCATCCCGCTGACGAGGCGGATGAGCCAGAAGAGCCCGCCGCCGACCGCGATGCCGAGGAGGGCGCTGACGAGGGCGCGTGCGGACGCGTCCGGAAGGAGGGGCAGCCGCGCCGCCGCGGCGGCGACGAAGCGCCCGAGGAGCGGCGTGCCGGCGACGGAGGAGTGGAGGGCGGGGCACGCGATGCTCGCCAGGATGCCGAAGCCGATCCCGCCGAGACTGATCTCGTCGGGGATGATCTGGTGCTCGAGGTCCACGAAGAAGACGACGACGAGACTCGAGGCGAAGGCGAGGGCGACGGCGAGGAAGACCGGATCGGCGCGGAAACGGAAGAGCCCGAGGAAGAGGCACGCCGTGAGGAGCTCCACGGCGAAGTAGCGCGGGGAGATGGAACCGCCGCAGGCGCGGCAGCGCCCGCGGAGGAGGAGCCAGGAGAGGAGGGGGACATTGTCGTACGGCCTGACCGGCGTCCGGCAGCGCGGGCAGTGCGACGGCGGGGAGACGATCGACTCTTCGCGCGGGAGCCGGTGGATGCAGACGTTCAGGAAACTCCCGACGACTGCGCCGAGCACGAACACGAGGAGTGAGAGCATCTGCCTGACCTGGTTGAGACGCCGCCGCCTCTCCGCGTGGATGTCGCGCGCCTCGACCCGTTCCCGCCGAAGGCGCGCCCGGCGGGTGCCGCGCGCCGCGCGGCGGCCGAAAGGGTCAGAAGCGGGGCGCCGCGGCCCGCGCTTTCCTCTGGCGGCGGCGCCAGAGGATCCGGTTGAGTGCGTTCAGATACGCCTTGGCGCTCGCCTCGATGACGTCGGTGCTGGTGCCGCGCCCCGTCTCCGTGAACCGGCCGCACGACACCTTGACGGTGACCTCGCCGAGGGCGTCGGTGCCGCCGGTGACGGCGCGCAGCGAGTAGTCGGCGAGCCGCCCCTCGATCTTTGTGATGCGCCGGATGGTCTGCATCGCCGCGTCCACCGGGCCGTCGCCGCAGGCCGCGTCCTGGAGGAGCTTGTCGCCGCGCCGCAGGCGGATGGTCGCGGTCGGGAGGGTCTTGTTCCCGCTCGAGATGCTGATGTAGTCCAGCCGGAACTCCTCGGGTATGGCGGAGATCTGGTCGTCGATGAGGGCGAGGAGGTCATCGTCGAAGACGGCCTTCTTCTTGTCGGCGAGCTCCTTGAACGCCCGGAACGCCCGCTCGAACTCCTTCGGCGGGAGGACGTGGCCGAGCTGCTTGAGCCGCTCGGCGAATGCGTGGCTTCCCGAGTGCTTCCCCATCACCATCGAGGTGCCGCGCCAGCCGACCGACTCGGGCGTCATGATCTCGTAGGTGCGCCGGTTCTTCAGCATCCCGTCCTGGTGTATCCCCGACTCGTGCGCGAAGGCGTTGTCGCCGACGACCGCCTTGTTGGGCTGCACCGGCATCCCGGTGAGTCGGCTGACGAGGCGGCTCGTGTTCCATATCTGGCGCGTGACGACGCCGGTGGAGACCCGGTAGATGTCGGGGCGGGTGCGGACGGCCATCACGATCTCCTCGAGGGAGGCGTTCCCCGCCCGCTCCCCGATGCCGTTGATCGTGCACTCGACCTGCCGCGCCCCGTTCACGATGGCGGCGAGCGAGTTCGCGACCCCGAGGCCGAGGTCGTTGTGGCAGTGGACGCTCAGGACCGCCTTGTCGATCGAGGGGACGTGCTCCCGGAGGTAGCGGACGAGCCGCCCGAACTCCCCCGGCATCGAGTAGCCGACGGTGTCGGGGATGTTGACGGTGCCCGCTCCCGCGGCGATCACCGCCTCGACGACCTCGGCCAGGAACGCCGGCTCGGTCCGCGACGCGTCCTCGGGGGAGAACTCGATGTCGTCGACGTATCTCCGCGCGAGGCGCACGGCGCCGGCGGCCAGCTTCAAAATCTCCCCCTTCGCCTTCTTCAGCTTGTAGCGGCGGTGTATCCCCGAGGTGGCGAGGAAGACGTGGATCCGCGGGCGCTTCGCCTTCTCGAGGGCGCGGGCGGCGGCCTCGATGTCCTTGGGGAGCGCGCGGGAGAGGCCCGCGATGATCGGCCCCTTCACCGCGGCGGCGATCGCCCGGACCGCCTCGAAGTCGCCGGGCGAGGCGACCGGGAACCCGGCCTCGATGGCGTCGACGCCCAGCCGCGCGAGCTGGAGCGCGATCTCCACCTTCTCGCGCTCGTTCAGGCTCGCGCCGGGGCACTGCTCGCCGTCGCGCAGCGTCGTGTCGAAGACGATAAGCCGTTCGGTCATATGGTGTAGCCGCACGCCGTACGCTGCAATGAGCTGCAGGCGTAGAGCGTGCAGCGTACGGCTGCCTATATCACTTCTTGTCGAGCCAGGACATCATGCCGCGGAGCCGCGTCCCGACCTTCTCGATCAGGTGCGCCTTCCCCTTGCGGACGAGCGCCTTGTAGACCGGGCGCCCGGCCATGTTCTCGAGGATCCACTCGCGGGCGAACCTCCCGTCCTGGATCTCGGCGAGGATGCGCTTCATCTCCTGCCGCGTCTCGGCCGTGATGACGCGCGGGCCCCGGGTAACGTCGCCGTACTCGGCGGTGTCGCTGATCGAGTAGCGCATGTTCTGGATCCCGTTCTCGTACATCAGGTCCACGATCAGCTTCATCTCGTGGAGGCACTCGAAGTAGGCGATCTCGGGCTGGTACCCGGCCTCGACGAGGGTGTCGAATCCGGCGCGGATCAGTTCGGTCAGCCCGCCGCAGAGGACGCACTGTTCGCCGAACAGGTCGGTCTCCGTCTCCTCCCCGAAGGTCGTCTCGATGACCCCGGCCCGGGTGCCGCCGATGCCGCGCGCGTGGGCGAGGGCGAGCTTCTTGGCCTTCTTGGTGGCGTCCTGATGCACGGCGACAAGGCAGGGGACGCCCCTCCCCTCGGTGAAGACCCGGCGCACGAGGTGGCCGGGGCCCTTCGGGGCGACCATGTACACGTCCACGTCCTTCGGCGGAACGATGCGGCCGAAGTGGATGTTGAAGCCGTGCGAGAACGCGAGCGCCATCCCCTTCCGCAGGGCGGGCCGGACATCCTCCTGGTAGACCTTCGCCTGCACCTCGTCGGGGAGCAGGAAATGGACGATCTCGGCCTTCTTCGCGGCCTCGGCCGCGCTGACGGGCTTGAAGCCGTCCTTCACCGCCTGCGCGTGGTTCGGCGTCCCTTCGAGCTCGCTCACGATCACCTTGACGCCGCTGTCGCGCAGATTCTGCGCCTGGGCGTGTCCCTGGCTGCCGTAGCCCAGCACGGCGATCGTCTTCCCGGCGATGACTTTCGGGTCCGCATCCTTGTCGTAGTACATCGTGGCCATGGCGCCCTCCTGTTGGCTGTACGCGGCACGCCCCGATCCGCCGTGCGCGCGCCGCGCAGTGCTGGTTCAGTTCCTCGCGATTGCGATCTTGCCGGTCCGGACGAGCTCCCTGATCCCGAACGGCTTGAGGAGGTCGAGGAGCGCCTCGACCTTGTCCCCAGTTCCGGTGAGCTCCACCGTGACGCAGGTGTGGCCCACGTCGACGATCTTGCCGCGGAAGATGTTGACGATCTGCATCACCTCCGGGCGCGTGTGCGCGTTCGAGTGCACCTTCACGAGCACGAGCTCCCGCTCGAGCGCCTCGTCGGGCTCGTACTCCTGCACCTTGATGACGTCGACGAGCTTGTTGAGCTGCTTCGTGATCTGCTCGATGACCCGGTCGTCGCCGTGCGCGACGATGGTCATGTGGGAGACGGTCGGGTCCATCGTCTCGGCCACGGAAAGGCTGTCGATGTTGTAGCCGCGGCCGCTGAAGAGCCCCGCGATCCTGGCGAGGACCCCGAACTTGTTCTCCACCAGCACGCTGATCGTATGTTTCATGTCGCGCCCACCGGGCGAAAAGTGTAGCACAGCACGCTGCAAGTTGTAAGCCGCATGCCGTAAGCGTAGAGCTTGCAGCTTACGGCTGATCTACACCAGCTCCGCCCCCTGGATCATTTCCTTCACGGATGCTCCGGCGGGGACCATCGGGAAGACGTTCTCCTCGTGTGCGACCTGGAAATCGATGACGACCGGTTTCCGTATCTTAAACGCCTCGCGGAGGGAGGGGGCAACCTCCTTCTCCGACCCCACGCGCATCCCGACGGCCCCGTACGCCTCGGCGACCTTGACAAAATCGGGGACGTACGGCGGACACTTGCCCGCCGTGCCGTCGCAGACCTTCGGGCACATGGCGTTCCGGGCGAGGCAGGTGGCCGAGTAGCGCTTCTTGTAGAAGAGCTGCTGCCACTGCCGGACCATCCCGAGGTAGTGGTTGTTCAGGATGAGGACCTTGACCGGGAGGTCGTTCTCCACGGCGGTGGCGAGCTCCTGGATGTTCATCTGGAAGCTCCCGTCTCCCGAGATGACCGCGACGAGCCGCTTCGGGAACGCCGCCTGCGCCCCGAGCCCCGCGGGGAAGCCGTAGCCCATCGTCCCGAGCCCGCCGGAGGAGATGAAGGTCCGCGGCTTGACGATCTTGCAGTACTGCCCCGCCCACATCTGGTGCTGCCCGACGTCGGTCGCGATGATCGCCTCCCCCCCCGTCAGCTCCCGGAGCTTTTCTATGACGAACTGCGGCTTGAGCCCGTCCTTGCGCCGGTAGCTGAGCGGGTGCTTCTTCTTCCACTCCTCGATCTTCGCCAGCCACTCCGCGTCGTCGCACCGCTTGACGATCTTGACGAGCTCGCGAAGGACCTGCTTCACGTCGCCCACGATCGGGACGTCGACCTTGACGTTCTTGTGGACGGAGGCCGGGTCTATGTCGATGTGGATGATCCGCGCGTGGGTGGCGAAGGTGGAGAGTTTGCCGGTGACCCGGTCGTCGAAGCGGGCCCCGATGGCGACGATCAGGTCGGCCTCCGCGATCGCGTAGTTCGCGTACACCGTCCCGTGCATCCCGAGCATCCCCAGGGAGAGCTCGTGCGTCTCGGGGAACGCCCCGAGCCCCATCAGGGTGGTGGTGACCGGGATGCCGGCCTTGACGGCGAGGGCGGTGACCTCCTTGTCGGCCCCCGAGGTGATCGCGCCGCCGCCGACGTACATGATGGGTCGCTTCGCCTTCGAGATCTCCGCCGCCGCGCGCTTGATCTGCTGCGGGTGCCCCTCGTAGGTCGGCTTGTAGCCGCGGAGCTCGATCGTGGCGGGGTAGGGGACGGCGGTCTCGGCCCTCTGGATATCCTTCGGCAGGTCGACGAGGACCGGCCCCGGGCGGCCGGTCGAGGCGATGACGAACGCCTCCTTGAGGATCCGCGGTAGGTCCTCGATCCGGTCCACGAGGTAGTTATGCTTGGTGATCGGCCTCGTGATGCCGACGATGTCCGCCTCCTGGAAGGCGTCGTTTCCGATCATCGGCGTCGGTATTTGGCCGGTGAGCGCCACGAGCGGGACCGAGTCCATCGCGGCGGTCGCGATCCCCGTCACGAGGTTGGTCGCCCCGGGGCCCGAGGTGGCGAGGCAGACGCCCACCTTGCCCGAGGCGCGGGCGTAGCCGTCGGCGGCGTGCGCCGCGGCCTGCTCGTGCCGGGTGAGGATGAACCTGATCGGCGACTCGTAGAGCGAGTCGAAGATGTCCATAACCATGCCGCCGGGGTACCCGAACAGGACCTCGACCTTCTCCCGGAGCAGCGCGTCGACGACGATGTCGCATCCTTTCATCACTGGTTCCCCGTCCGCGTTACCTGCAGATCGCCCCCGTCGCGGCGGAGGTGACGGACCGCGCGTACCGCGCGAGGTAGCCGGTCCGCACCTTCGGGGCGGGGGATTTCCACGCCTTCAGCCGGGCGGCCATCTCCCGGTCGCCGAGGGCGACCTTCAGGGAGCGCCGCGGCATGTCGATCTCGATCCGGTCGCCGTCGCGCACGGCGGCGATCGGCCCCCCCTCCATCGCCTCCGGGGAGACGTGCCCGATGCAGGGGCCCTTCGTGCCGCCCGAGAACCTGCCGTCGGTGACGAGGGCGACGTCGTCGGCGAGCCCGAGGCCGACGATGGCGGCGGTGAGGGAGAGCATCTCCCGCATCCCGGGGCCCCCCTTCGGCCCCTCGTAGCGCACGACGATGACCGTCCCCGGCTTGATCTTCCGTTCCATCACGGCCTTCATCGCCTCCTCCTCGCCGTCGAAGACCGCGGCGCGGCCGGTGAAGCGCCTAAGCGCGGGCTTGACCGCGCTCTGCTTGACCACGGCGCCGTCTGGGGCGAGGTTCCCCGACAGGACCGCGATGCCGCCCTCGGGGCCGACCGGATCGGCGAGCGGCCGGATCACCGCCGGGTCCCGCACGACGCCGAGGCGGGCGATCTCGAGGATCCCGCGGCCGTCCGCCGTGGGACTCTCCTCGAGCATCGGGGCCAGGACGGAGAGGACCGCCGGGATCCCGCCCGCCCGGTGCAGGTCCTCCATGCACCAGTTCCCCCCGGGCTGCATGCTCGCCAGGTGCGGGGTGGACTTCGAGATCCGGTCGAACAGGGAGAGCGGGAGGTTCACCCCCGCCTCGTGGGCGATGGCGGGCAGGTGCAGGACGGTGTTCGTCGAGCCCCCGAGCGCCATGTCGACGCGGATGGCGTTCATGAAAGCGGGGAGACGAGCGATGCTGCGCGCGCCGGTTCCCGCGCGCGCGAGGGCGACCGCCCGCTCGCCGCTCTGCTGGGCGATGCGGCACTTCTCCGCCGCGACGATCGGCGCGGCGGCGCAGCCGGGCAGCGACAGGCCCATCGCTTCGGTCAGGCACGCCATCGTGTTCGCCGTGTACATCCCCTGGCAGGAGCCGGGGCCCGGGCAGGCCCGGATCTCGATCTCGCGCAATTCCTTCTCGTCGATCTTTCCCGCCTTGAAGCGTCCGATCGCCTCGAAGGTGTCCTGGACCAGGGTGAGCTTCTTGCCCGCCCAGTCGCCGGCGAGCATCGGCCCCCCGGTGACGACGACGCCGGGGAGGTCGAGGCGCATCAGCGCCATCAGCATCCCGGGGGTGATCTTGTCGCAGTTCGTCAGAAGCACGAGCCCGTCGAAGGCGTGCGCCGTCGCCACGCACTCCACCGAATCCGCGATCAGCTCGCGGAGCGGGAGCGAGTAGCGCATCCCGGCGTGCCCCATCGCGATGCCGTCGCAGACGCCCGGGATCCCGAAGAAGAACGGCACGCCGCCCGCCGCGCAGATTCCGCGCTCGATGAAGCGCTCGAGGCCGCGCAGGTGCGTGTGGCCGGGGATGAGGTCGTTCCAGGCGGTCGCGACGCCGATGAACGGCTTCTCGAGATCGCCCCTCCCGAGCCCCGTGGCGAAGAGGAGCGCGCGGTGCGGCATCCGCTCGAGCCCCTTCGTGACCGCCTCATGGCGCATCCGCGGCGACGCGCCGCGGGAACCCTTCGCGCCGCGCCCCTTCCTGTCCGTTCCAGGCATCATTCCCTCTTTTCTCCGCTTTTCTCGAGAAGGCGGATGATCTCCTCCAGCCGCTCCTCGAGTCGTTCCGTCCGGCGGTAGAACTCTCTGCTTGCGTCGAAGAAGTCCACCGTCTTCAGCGCCGCCAGGATCGCCACGGCGGTCATCACCGATAGGAGCAGCAGAAAGAACAGCACGGTGAACGCGACCATCGGCAACCTTTCCGGGCGCCCGCGGAGTGCCGTCGGCGACGCGCGCCCCGACGGCCGCCAGCGCCGCCCTGGCGGCCTCCTGCTCCGCCGCCTTCTTGTTCGGTCCCGCCCCGCGCCCCAGCGGCACGCCGCCGAGGCGCGCCTCGACCTCGAACGTCTTTCGGTGCTGCGGGCCGCGGCTCGACAGGAGGACGTACCGCGGAGACCCCTGCCCCCGCTCCTGCCCGTACTGCTGGAGCATGTTCTTGTAGTTCAGGCGGTCGCGCGTCGAATCGATCCGCGCCAGGAGCCCGCTGAACAACGCCGAGGTGACGCGGCGCGCGGCCTCGATCCCCCCGTCGAGGTAGATCGCCGCGATGACGGCCTCAAGGGCGTTGGCGAGGTTCGAGCTCCTCTCCCGCCCGCCGCCGGCCGCCTCCCCCTTCCCGAGGAACAGGTGCGCGCCGAGCCCGACTTCGGCGGCGACGCCGGCGAGCGAGTCGCGGCTCACGAGCACCGACCGCATCAGCGTCAGCTCGCCCTCGTGTCGCCTGCGGTAGCGGCCGTACAGGTGCCGGGTGATGACCAGCCCCAGCACCGAGTCGCCCAGAAACTCCATCCGCTCGTTGCTCGGCGCATCCCCGCCGCCCCGCTCGTGCGCGTACGACGAGTGAGAGAGCGCCTCGAGCAGGAGCGCGCGTTTTTTGAAACGGTATCCCAGCCGCTCCTCGAGGCGTGCGAGCTGATCTGCGTCGGGCATGCGGGCCTCTCCGGCGGAAGGTAGTATAGCGCACAGGAGGGCGGGCCTGCACGAAAAATACTGGGGACGGAGGGGGGCGGTCCGAGGCGCCGGATCCGGATCCCCCCGCACCCGGAACCCGGACGGCGGCGGGAACGAGGGCGGTTTCGGGGAGGGGGGGCAGCGTAACGTAGTGTATGCATAAAGGAGGAAGGAGTCCCCGGAAGGGGGGTGAAAAGGGTAAGGTGACAAGGAGACAACAAAGGTATCCTCTCCGGTTCAATCGGGCAGGAAAGAAAGGAGAGGATACCGTGCCACGAACGAGACGCAGTGTGTGGGAGTTCGATCCTGACAGGCAGACCTTGTCTTCATGGTGGGAGATGCGGCCTGTGGTATTGGGGTCGGACCACGATATTGTATTGTGCCGGAATGCGTTATGCCGAAAAATGCCCTGAAAAGGGCCTTAGAAGCGATGTTTGGGGGTCAAAACAGCGTGTAACAGATCCATCAGTCAATTTGAGTCGAGATTGCCTCGTCGCTGCGCTCCTCGCGATGACGTGTCTGAACGATTCCGCAGTGGTTCGACGGAGATGAGTTGCATGGCGAATCGTGCGGGGCGAATCGCCTCGCGATCAGCAACACGAATGACCCGGGTTACGGCCTCGAGCGTTGGGTCGGCGCTCCCGCCCGGGAATGCGTAGAAGCGATTTTCGGGCCCCGAAATCGCTTCTAAGGCCCTTTTAGGGACCAGAATAGTCGCACCATCTACTCCCGCAACGAATTATCGTGGTCCGCCCCCAATACTCACATAAACCTTATGACGTTACTGGAGGTCGTGTGCGGGAGACGCGCCGTTCCGGCACTGCGCGCAAGACCTGTCTCAGGACGGCGGTTGCCCCCCGGATGCGGCGTACGGTATCCTGTACGGCGTGAGGACGATCTTCCGCGCAGACAGGCGGGGCGCGCGTGCATCCGGGGAGCGCAGACGGGGATGAAACGGCACCTTGCGTATCTCGCCGCCGTTCCGGCCCTGGCCGTCATCTCGTGCGGGCGGACCGGCGAGGCGCCGCCCGGGCCGAACGGGGGCCGGACGCGAGTCGCGTGCGTGGGCGACAGCATCACCTACGGGCTCGGCCTGTGGAACCGGGGGCGGGACTGCTACCCCGCGCGACTGGGAGGGATGCTGGGCGGCGGCTACGAGGTTCGCAACTTCGGCGTGAGCGGCGCGACGCTCCGCGAGAACGGGGCGCTCCCCTACCGGGGCACGCGGGCGTTCGTCCAGGCGACGCGCTGGAACCCGCAGATCGTCGTCATCATGCTCGGCACCAACGACGCCGCGGAGTGGAA
>JAAYCL010000034.1 GCA_012729785.1 Chlamydiota bacterium
ATCGCCCGCATCCTCGTCGAGCTGTTCGAGAAGGCCGGGCTCCCGCCGGGCGTCCTCAACATGGTGGTAGGCCCGGGCTCGGCGGTGGGCGAGTCCATCGTCCACCATCCCGCGATCAAGGCGGTCTCATTCACCGGCTCCAACGAGGTGGGGAAGCGGGTGATCGCGGAGTCGGCACGGCTGCACAAGAAGGTGACCTGCGAGATGGGGGGGAAAAACGCGCTGGTCCTCATGGAGGACGGCGACATCGACGCGGCGGTCGCGGCGACGGCGGACGGCGCCTTCGGCTCGACCGGCCAGCGATGCACCGCCACCAGCCGCGTCCTCGTCCACAGAAAGGTCAAGGATGCCTTCGTGGAACGGCTCCTCGAGAAGGCGCGCGGCTACGTGCCCGGCGACGGGATGGACCCGGCCACGACCATGGGGCCGGTGGTCGACAGAAAACAGTACGAGAGCGTCCTCGCGCACATCGAGGCGGGGCGAAAGGAGGGGGCGCGCCTCCTCCTCGGCGGCGGGGCGGCGGCGGGGAACGGCTACTTCATCGAGCCCACGATCTTCGACGGGGCGACGCCCGCGATGCGGATATTCCGGGAGGAGATATTCGGGCCGGTGCTCTGCATCTCGGAGTTCGAGCGGTTCGACGAGGCGATCCTGCTCTCCAACGCGACGGAGTACGGATTCACGGGGGCGATCTTCACGCGCGACGTGAGGGCCATCATGCGCTTCATCGAGCAGGCGGAGATACAGATGGTGCACATCAACGAGCCCACGATCGGCGGGGAGGCGCAGCTCCCGTTCGGTGGATGCAAGGCGACCGGGTACGGGGACCGCGAGATGGCCGACGAGGGGCTCAACTTCTTCACGCTGACCAAGACGGTGTTCATCAACTACTCGGGCCGCGGGGAGCGGGCGATGGTCAGATAGCGGGGGCGTTCCGTCTTTCGATCGAGACGCCCCGGCGCCACGGCACGTTCCGCCTCGCCGGGCGGAACGTCCGGGCCCCTCCCCGCATCCCGCCGCCTCACCCGCCGGCGTTGACCCGAAAATCTTTTGCGTTGGCGGGGAACGCGACGCAGAGCGCGACCATCCACGACAACCCGAACTCGGCCAGCTCCCCCCGCTTCGAGGATCGGACGGCGCCGTACACGAGCAGAATGGTCGCGACGATGAAGACCGCGTGCCGCGCCCGCGGGACCGGGATCGCGAAGGCGGAGATCAGGCGGGAGGCCGTTGGGTTCCACCGGTACAGAATCGGCAGGAGCAGGACGTAGGCGACGATCATTGCGCCGAGCAGATGGCTGAAGACAAGCTTGTTGATTTTCACCCCGCCGATCTTGAGGTTGTGGATGTTGGTGTCGCGCTGCACGTTGTGTTCCATGAACCAGGAGGGGCTCTCGAAGCCGAGCATCCTCTGCCCCCAGGAGATCTCCTCGCCCGCGCCGAAGACGAAGAGCGCCCCCAGGAGGGCGGTGGCCGCGAGAAACAGGACCGGCCTGCGCCGCCGGAGCATGAGGAAGCGCCGACAACAGACGAGAGCCGCGAACAGGAGCGCCAGGACCGTGCCCCACTCGATCGGTCCATCCTCCTCGACGTAGCCGTGCCTGAACGCGGGCTCATCGACATGGGAGAGGACAACGCCCGCGAGAACGGCGACGAGGACGAGTGCCACGACCGCCTTTTCCATTATATGCATCTTTGCCGCCCTTTCCGGACCGTGCCACGACAACAAGCATACCCGTATCGCCCCGAATATGCGAGGGAGAGATTGCAGCCCGGGGGGAAATACGCCGCCTCTCGCCGGACCTCGCCGCGCCGCCGCGCCTTCGGGACCGCCGGATTCGTTGACACGGCGCCGGGATCGTGGTGTAATCGTATTTCACACCGCGAGCGCGACCGATGCAACGATCCGCCATCGGCATCCTTTCGATCGCAGCGGCCGTCTGCGTATCGTGCGGGCGCACGGGTCTCGACACAGCCGCCATGAAGCCGACAGACCGTTCCGTACCCGCCTACCGGGCCCCCGGCGACTGGATCGCGGCCGAGGCGATCCCGTTCTCCCCCGACTCCCCTGAATCGTTCAACGCTGCCGTGGCCGGACTCGTCGAGGAGCTGGACGGCCGGGTGGAACTGCTCGGCATCGGCGAGCCGCTGCACGGGGGCGAGGGGTTTCTTCTTCTCCGCAACCGGCTCTTTCAACGCCTCGCGGAGGCGCACGGTTTCGGCGCCATCGCCGTCGAGAGCGACTTCTTCCGCGGACGACTCGTGGACGAGTTCGTGTCGGGCCGCGGCCCGGCGTCGTACG
>JAAYCL010000035.1 GCA_012729785.1 Chlamydiota bacterium
ACTTCCAGGGACGAGCAAACCTCAATTTGGCGCTGTTTACGTATGTCGTGTATAAATCCGGAGAGCTTGTGCCCGGCTATTTGACTAAGCCCTTCGGCGGAAAGCCCACACTTTTTGTTGCATGATCAAATGGAGAGAAACAGCGCAACGGCTCCGCCCCAAAGAGGTTGCGCTTCCTCTTCGGAGGGTGTAGGATCGTGGCGATAGCGCGGCGGCGCCGGGAGGGGGGATGAGGAAGAGGGCGGTCTGCATCGGCATCGATGACTACCGCGGGGCGGGGATCGACCTGCGCGGCTGCGGCAATGACGCGCGCGCCTGGGCCCGCCTCCTCGAGGACGGGTTCGGTTTCAGGCGCGGCGATATCCGGGTCATCCTCGATGCAGACGCAACGCGGCGGACTATCCTCGCGTCGCTCGAACGTCTCGTCGGGGAGGCGCGCCTCGGCGACGTTTGCGTCTTCATCTACTCCGGGCACGGCACGTGGGTTCCCGAGCGGGGCCGGGGGGACGAGGCCGACGGAAGGGACGAGGCGCTGGTCCCGTGGGAGGCGGACTTCGAAAGGCTCATCACCGATGACGAGCTCCGGCCCGTCCTCGACCGTATCCCCAACGGCATCGCCTTCACCGTCATCGCCGACGCGTGCTACTCGGGGACGGCGACGCGCTTTATGCCCGGGGGAAGGATCCGGTGCGTGAAACCCCCCGCCGCCGTCGCGGGGAGGCTCACGGCGGCGGCCCCGATCAGGCGCAGGATCCTGGGGATCGGCGAGGAGCGGATGGCGGAGCTGTATTTGAGCGCCGCCGCGGACGATGAACCGGCATCTGAGGGGGAGTTCGACGGGGTGACGCGCGGAGCCTTCAGCTGGTTCGCCGTGCGGGAGCTCGAGGCGTCGGGGCCCGGGATCACGGGGGAGCAGCTCGTCGCACGCGTGCGAAGGGCTTTGGCGGCCGCGGGCTACCCGCAGCGCCCTCAGATCGAAGGCCCTGCCGCCGCCAAGCGCCGTGCCCTCTTCTCCCCTCTCTAGCTGGGGTCAAATCTTGCCTTGTGCGTTTGGGTCGCGAGAGAAGCTGCAGAGGCTCGGCGTCTGGACTTCGCCGATCGGCATCGAACTTCCGCACACGAAGGCGCGTGTGCAAGGGGGGGGCTATGGCGAGGCCACTCCGCATCCAGTATCCGGGGGCGTACTACCATGTGACCTGCCGGGGTAACGAACGCCGGGAGATCTTCCGCGATGATAGCGACCGGCGGAAGTTCCTCGAGCTTCTTGCGCGCTCCCTGGAGGTCTACTGCGTCACGCTCTTTGTGTACGTGCTCATGCCGAACCATTTCCACCTCGTGCTGCGCACGCTCAAAGCGAACCTCTCGGAGTTCATGCGGCACTTCAACATCTGCTACACGATGGCGTTCAACTGGGCTCACGGGAGGGTCGGGCACCTGTACCAGGGGCGCTATAAGGCGTTCCTGATCGACGCGGATAGCCATCTGCTGGAGGTCTCGCGGTACACGCACCTGAATCCCGTGCGCGGGGAGAGGTGCAAGGGTGCCACGGTCGACAAGAAATGGCGGCACCTCTTGGGTTGCCGCGAAAGCAGCCTCCCCGGCTATCTTGGGCTCGCCCCTCGGCAGCCGTTCGTCGATTACGGGGGCGTTCTGGAGCATTTCGGCGGGGACACAGCGCGAGGGCGGAACGCATATGCGCGGTTTATCCGGGAGTGCCTGGAAGAGGACGGGCGGAATCCGCTGGAGATGGCGCGTGGGCACGGGATCGTCGGGGGGGAGGCGTTCATCGCGTGGGTGAGGGACAAGGTGGTTCCCGCGGCTGAAGACCGGCGCGAGCAGCCCGCCGCGCGTGCGCTCGGCGTCAGAATCGACCCGGAGGTCTTGATCGAGCGCTACTGTGCCGTGACGGGTTCTCAGAGGGACGAAGTCTGCAGGCGCGGGCAGCGGACCGATGGCAGGCTGCTGCTGCAGGAACTCCTCTACAGATATTGCGATCTCACCGGGACAGAGATAGGGGTGCTGATGGGGGGACTGGATTACGCCACGATAAGCCATTGCAGGGCGGAACTCAGATCGAGGATGGAACAAGATGGGCGTCTCGCCGAGAAGTTGGAGAAGTTGGCCGTCCGGATCGCGAAAAAGGCAAAAGGCAAGATTTGACCCCAGGCCCCAGGCGCTGAGGGAACGCCGATCCCCAGCGCCCGGGTCCCGCAGTCAACGTACCGCCGCCCCTTCCGTATCCACCGTGTAGATCGGCATCACGCGGCCGACGGCCAGTGCCGCGGATACCCTGATTTGATACATTCCCGGCTCGACCCCATTGAAGTTGAAATCGAGGACGGGATAGTTCGCGATCGGAGAGGCGACGGTGTGGGGCCCGCCCTTCAAATAGAAGGTCGATGCGGACTCCGTGAACCCACCGTTCCCCGAGTACCCCAGCAGGAAGCGGTAGCTCCCGTCGGGCTGCTGCTTCCATACCTGGATGAACGGATGGAACGGAATATCGATGGTCTGGATATCGGCCGTGACGACGATCCTGTCGTTTGTGGCGTATATGTTTTTGTTCAGTCGCAGATCGATGGGGGGCGCGGGAGCGGGCGGCGGGGCCGGCGTCGGCGTGGGGGTAGGTGTGGGCGGTTCAGGGGTGTACACCGGGTCGAGAGGGTACGGCCCCAGCCATTCCGCGCCGTTCCATGATTCGGCATACACCCGGCCGTGTTCCTGGCACAAATCGTCATACTCCACGAAGAGGGCGATCGCGTTGCCCCGGCCGTCCGAATCCAGGGCGGCGTACGGGCAACGTCCCGTTTCGGACGCGGAGAGCACGACAGGCGCGCCCCACCCGCCACCGTCCCGGTGAAGGGCATAGAGGCGTTCGTGCTGCGCGATGAGCAGGATCGCGTGCTCGTCATCGGTCATTGCGACCGCAACACCGGTCGCATCGGCGGCGTCGATGGCGCCGGCGCTCGACCACGCGCCGCTGTTCCAGAAATTCGAGTAGAGTGTCGAGTGCGCGCCGTCCCAGGACCCGAACACCGCCACACGGCCCGCCGCGCGGCGCGCGGAAAGTTCCGACCAGTAGATGCCGTCATCGTCGCTCTCCTTGCTCCCACGGGCGCTGTACAGGGTCGTTCGCGCGCCCCAGGCCTCCCCGTTCCATTCGGATGCGTACAGGCGCTCATCGACACCGTCGTTGTCGCAGAAGATCGCCGTTGCGGTGCCGTCCCCGCGCATGGCGATATCGTGTGCGAAATCGTATTCGCCTCCGGCATCCAGCGCCTCGGGAGGCGTCCAGCCGGAGCCATTCCACACGGTTCCGCACAGGCGGGAACCGCCGAGATCGTCGGATTCCCAGAACAGCACCGCTGCCCCGCCGCCGTCTCCCGCCGCCGCCACTGGCACTGCCCGCCAGCGATTGAGGCCGTTGTCGATTGTAACCGGTCCCGTCCAGACGGCGCCGTTCCAGCGATTCGCGTAGACCCGGTCGAATTCGCCCTCGCGGTATAGGATAAAGGCGACGACCGCCTCGCCGTTGGCACCCATCGCGAAGTCGAGGTCATAGATCTCCCCGGTCAGATCGCCGGAAACCGGCGCCGCCGAAGACCATGCCGAGCCGTCCCATCGACAGGCGTAGGGGATGTACCCCGCCACGCTGTCGTTCAGCAAAAACAGCGCCATTGCATTCCCCGCAGCGTCGATGCCCACCTGGGAGTATATCGGACTGATGTAGGTGCCCTCCTCCCGGGCGATCAGCACCGGCTCGCTCCAGACGCCGTCTCGCCGGTTCGCCGCGTACAAGTAGTTGTTCCCGAATCCGCGAATGTCGCAGAACAGCGCCACGGCATCTCCCCGCGCGTTCATTGCGACATCGGGCGCCATCGCCGCGAATAGAGTGGCCGCGCTCATCGTCATGCACGACAGGTATGTCGCCGCAACTCTCACGGAACACCGTATCCCCGCTCTCATCGCGCACCTCCCCTTTCCGGACGTTGCTACCGCCGGGGTTCATCGATCCCCGAATGGTCTGCGGCCAGTTTCGCGGCAAGGAGGGAATCGATTGTCAGGCGCGTGTAATTGGAATGTAATTTGAAGTGCGGACGCGGCATGCCGGATACGGCGTCGATCTGAGGAGAGAATCATGTTGATGGAATTGTCCTGCCGGCATCGCCTCACCGCGCGGCGCACGATCGGGAGCTTGACGGGGAGCGTCGATTACAGCACGGTCAGCCGTGCGCGGAAGGAATTGGACTCAAGGATGCGGGTGGATTTCCGGCTCACGAAACGTTTGAGGAACTGACTGTTCGCGTCGGGGGAATGCCGATACGAAGATCTGCCCCCGCAGGGCCCCGTCAGGGCCGATCAGGGTGTCCAGTCTGCGGGCATGCGGAGCGCGGTCTCGGAATCGTAGAGCGCCTTGAGTTCGTCGAACGGCACATCCCTCGCGGTAAGCTCCGCCGCCCGGTCGAGCAGACGGTACTCGTCCGCATCCGGCTCCCGCTCGCGCGACATCAGCGTGTTCCAGTCCCAGGGGAGCAGCTCGAGGCCGTTGAGCGCCATCACGTCGCGCACCAGGTCGCCCCTGACGAACCAGAGGCCGTGCATGTCGAAGATGCCGCAGCGGTCGGGGTCGAGCGTGCCGGCCCGGCAACGACGCCACGCCTCTCCCGCGGGGATAAACGCCCCGGGGGGGAGGTCGAATGGGTCGAACGAGATGCCGAGCGCCTTCACCTGCAGCGCGTCGAGCTGCGGGTCCACGCGCACCCAGCGGCGCCGTGCCGAGTCCCAGTGCTCGACCACCCAGTGGTCCTCGTGGCGCCCCGGCGTGAAGTACGTGGCGAATCCGCACCGCGCGCGCGCCGGGATTCCCGCGTGGCGCAGCATCGAGCAAAGGAGGACCGAATGGTCTCGGCAGTTGCCCACCAGGCGCTTCGAGGGCTCCCGCCTTTCCGCGAGCGGCCTCGGGTCGAGCTCGACGATCCTCGCGAGCATACGCTCGACGGTCCGGAGGTTCACCTCCCTCTTCCGTTCCTCGGCGAGCGTCACGCCGTGCTTCTCGGCCCAGAAGACGTGGAGCATTGCGCCCTGGACGACGCCGCAGAGCCCCCGGACGTCGCGCGGGAGGTTCGCGTAGAGGCCGGCGTGCTTCCCGGGATCCGTCACCGGGCCCTGCGCGCGGTAGAACCGCTGCGCCGCGCCGTCTGCCGACCCCGCCGGCGCGTGCCGGCACCCCGGCAGCGCGGCGGCGAAGAGGCACGACAGCGCTGCGGCGATCATGCGGGTTTCCATGCGGCCCCCCTACCTGAACAACTCCGGCGTGAGCGTCCCGTCCATCAGATCCTGCAGCACCTCAGGATGCCGGCCGAACCAGTCCCACTGCCACTCCGCGTAGAGCATCGCGAGCGCGGTGAGGCCCGCCGTAATGATCTCCCCCGGACAGCCGAGGCGGACCATTCGGACGACGAAGTAGACGACGGCGAGCGTCATGAGGACGTGCCCGGCCTGCGGGATGAGATTCATCCCGTCCCAGCCGAAGACGTAGAGTCCGAGCGTCCCGTACCGGAACATCAGCCCCACGCCGACCGCCATCAGGGGGCGCTGGCGGAGGAGGTAGCCGAGGCAGAAGACGAATATGCTCGGCGCGCAGGAGTTCATCGCGAGCCACCCGTCCACGCCCGCCCCCAGCATCCGCGTGAAGTAGATCGTCGAATTCGCCGCCATGAGAAGATTGAGGGCAACGATGACCCACCCCGCCCTGTCGCGCGTGAAGTCACCGCATGTCCGCGTGTGCATTGATACCTCCTCTATCCGGCGCTTTTCCCCTTCGGAGGCGCGGCCCCGGATCCTCCCCGCCGCCGAGCGCGGCGATCAGTTTTTGCGGACCGGAATGCAGATATCCACGATATGCTTCTTTTCCGGATGCGTGCAGGAGTCGTTCTTCTGCAGCTCGAAGCTCAAGCCCTCCGCGGGGCGATAGCCGTTCTCCGGCAGCCAGCGGTCGTACATGAAGCCCCACGCGTCCGCGAACTCCCGTTCCGCGATGACGAAGCCTCCGACTGCGCAGGTGTTCTCCGGAATAGTCATCGTGTTGATCCCGGCCGGCGCGGGGACGATCCTCTGAAGGGTGATCCCGAGCCAGAGCCGTTTTTCACTTTCGGGAACGCCGGGGGGATCGGGATAGATGCAGATGATCTTTGTCGTGCGCGGGAAATCCCAGTATCCGTTCGGGATGGCCCACCCGGTCAGTTTCCCGAGGAGCTCATCGTAGACCTCCCCCCCGCCCTCGTGTAATCCTTTGTGCTCCACGTAGGCCACGTGGATCTCAGGCATCTTCTGCACGCGCACCTCCCCTTTACCCGAATGATGGGGAGCTGTTGCGCAACCGAACGTAAGCAGGTTCACTGTCACTGCGAACGCAATGAACGCTGTTCTGCTGAGGGCAATCTTCATGATGAATCCCTTTGCGGTGCGGGGCGCGTTCGTGCTCCCGGGGTGAAAATTCAAGAATAACGATTTGAGCCCACGCGAACCAAGCTGGCCGTCACCCGTGCACGATCTCCGAGCCCCAGTCGAAATCGGCCGAATCCTCGAACCATTTCGGCCAGTGCGTGCACCAGCCGGGCACGGCCGCGTTTTGCACCCGCTCCACGGAGGGGTGGTACGGCTTCAGGTCGAGGATCGGCGTCCCGTCCTCGGCGTCGATCCACGGGACGCGGATTATGCCGGCGACGCGGTCGATGCCGAGCACGGGCGCCACGCTGGCCGCGATCGGATTGGGCCGGGCGGGCGAGCGCGTCGCGAACACGCCGAGCGTCGCCGGGCCTTTCCGATACGGCCGCTCGCATGTCACCGCGCCGCGCGGGCCGGCGCCGTCGAGCAGGTGGCACCACCATAGGACGTCCACGTGGCTGAAGCCCTCCAGGCCCTCGAGGCCCGCCCGGTACTCCTCCGCGATCTCGAGCCGGAAACCGCGCTGGTCCGCCCTGACATACCCTATCGGGGATATCCTGAATTCGCCCTTCTTCATGGTTCGTCGTCTCCCTTCTCGGTCAGGCATGGGGGGCGGAATGCCCGCCCCCCGTGGCGAAAACGCAAAACGCAAGATTTGACCCCAGGGGTCAAAGGGGTTTCACCGGGATGCAGATGTCGGCGTGCACCTCGCCCTTCGGATCCGAGTCGGGGTCGCCGTGGTAGAACTCGAGGCACGGCGCGTCGCCTGGCTGGTAGCCGCTCGACGGGAACCATTCGGCCATGAACCGCCCGAAGACCTCGCCGACGTCCTGCGGCCTGCCGCGCCAGCGGTGGACCGCGTACATCCCCCCCTGGAAACGCTTCTCGGAGACCGGCCCTTCCACCTTCACGCCCTCGCCGATCGTGACGCAGGCGTCGTAGCGGCACTTGGCCGCCTCGGTGATCTCCGGATTGTCGTACGACGCGCCGATGACCTGCGCGCCGGGCCCGAGGATGCCGCGCGGCCCCGCCCAGCGCATCAGCGTCTCGTACGCCTCGTGGATCGCCTCCCCCTCGTACCCGTTTCTGCTGCTCACGTACGCGACGCGGTACGCGGGCAGCTCCTTCACCTCCACCTTCATGACGCACCTCCCTGGTTGTGGTGGCGAATCCTGTCGCGCACCACGGTACCGCGTCCGGGCGGAGGGCGCTTTCCAATCCTTGCGGTTCGCTTTGCGCATCTTGCTCTTGTTCGCCCCCCCCGACGCCCGCCATTCGGACGCGCTCGCCCCGAATCGTTCCCGGAAGGCGCGGGCGAACGCGGCGGAGGAGCCGAAGCCGCAGTCCAGGGCGATGTCGGTGACGCTGCGCGCGGGGTCGTTGAGGAGGGTGCCCGCGGCCTTCTCGAGGCGGAGCCGCCGGATATGGTCGTAGAGCGTCTCGCCGGTCATCGCCGTGAAGAGGCGGTGGAAATGGAACGGGCTGAAGAGAGCCGAGCGGGAGACGGTTTCGACGGTGAGCTCCCCGTCGAGGTGCGCCCGGATATAGTCGCGAGCGAGGTTGATGCGCCGCGTGTACTCCTTCACGAGCGCCGGCCGCACGATCGCCTTCATCGGCGGGTATGATAGCACACGGGGCGGGGGGCGGACAGGCCGGCCTGCCGGAGCGGCGGCGCGGAGCGGGAGAGGCGTTCTCCCGGCGATTGGATGGAGAAAAGCGGAGAGCGGATATCCCGCGGACACCGTTTCGCCTCCCGCGACAGGGGCGTCGGTCCCGGCGTCCACTGCCGCGGCACGGCTCAGCATCCGGCATCGCCCGGACGAGGAAACGGCGTTTCGGCGGAGATTTGGTGTGAGGAGATCTCCCGCCATGCAGGCCGCGCCGGATGGAACGCGCTGCAGCGCACGGTGGTGCCGAAACCAACCGCCCCCTTCGCTCCGCGTGTGCCCCCCACAGCCTTATCCCCGTGAAAGCGGGAATCCGAACATACATGTCGTATCTTGTATGATCCGTATGGATCCCGGCGTCTGCCGGAATGACGCGGTGGAGCGCCTGGCCCGTTTCGAAATGGCCTGCGATCGGAGCATCAAATCCCGTCCGTCTCGGGTTGACACGTCACAACATGCTTTATGCGTTCGAGTTCGGGCGCGCGACGGAACAGCCCGCACCGGCGAAGAAACCTGCCATACGTCCCGTTTCCGGGATGCGGACAAAATCCTTGCATAGTATGTCTTGACAATCTTCCGAAATCGAGTACATTACACCTTGTAATAACCATTCCTGAGGGGGGGATTGTTCGATGAAAGATGTTCAGAGGTTGAGAATTACTCGGCAGCGCCAGCTTATCCTCGACGAACTCAAAAAGGTGGTGACGCACCCCACCGCGGACGAGCTCTACCGGATGGTGCGGGAGCGGTTGCCCCGTGTCAGTCTCGGGACGATCTATAGGAATCTCGAGACGCTCTCCGGGCGGGGGGTGATACGGAAGCTCGAGCTCGCCGGGACACAGCGCCGCTACGACGCCACGACGGAGACCCACTACCATATCCGCTGCAACCGGTGCGGCTGCGTCGAGGACCTCGAGATGAAGCCGCTGGAGGCGATCGAGAGCGCCGCGAGCGCCGTCACCCGCTTCACCGTGACCGGGCACACGATGGAGTTCGAGGGCGTCTGTCCGAACTGCGTCCCGACCGCACAGTAGGGCCCTTCCCGCGCCCCGCGTTTTCGCCGTGCTCTCCCCTTGGGCGCGATGCGCCCGACTCCGCGGCGGCGACGATCCCCCCGCTCCGCACATGCGGCGAAAAGTCAACACGAGGCGGAATAATAATGAGGTTGCCTTCAGGCCCCATTTCTCTATCATAGGATCCGGATACCGGAGGCGGAAAGGAGGGGGCGATGACGAAACGTCTGCAGGTCTACAGGTGCGATATGTGCGCCAACATCGTGGAGGTGCTCCACGAGGGGGCGGGGGCGCTTTTTTGCTGCGGCCAGGAGATGAAGCGCTTCGAGGAGAACACCGTCGACGCCTCCCGCGAGAAGCACGTGCCGGTCATCGAGAAGACCGCCGCGGGGGTCAAGGTCCGCGTCGGAAGCGTCCCGCACCCGATGGAGGAGAAGCATTACATCGAGTGGATAGAACTCGTCGCGGACGGGGTCGTCTGCCGCCGGTTCCTCAAGCCCGGCGATCGGCCGGAGGCGGAGTTCGCCGTCTCCGGGGCGCAGCTTTCCGCGCGCGCCCTCTGCAACCTGCACGGCCTCTGGAAGGCGTGAACGGTTCCCGGGGAGGGTGCGGATGCGCATAGAAGAGCGGTCCGGCGGGCTCGTCGTGGTCGACTTCACCGATCTCGAGGCGTGCAAGATCGCCGCGAACATAGAGCGCGAGGGGATCGCCTTCTACGAGGCGCTGGCCGGCCGGCTGGCCGGCCGCGCGGCGCGGGAGACGATCCTCGGCCTGGCGCGGCAGGAGCGTGAGCACCTCGCGTTCTTCGAGGATGAACTGGCGAGGGTCAGGCGCGAAAAGGAGGACCCGTTCGAGGAGGACGACCTCGCCGACGTGCTCGACAGCGGGATCTTCAGGCCGTACCAAGACCTCGCCGGCGCCGTGAAGACGCCGGCGAAGGCGCTCTCTCTCGGCGTGCTGATCGAGGATCGGACGGTGCGGTTCTACGACATCTGTCGCGAACGCACCCGGAGCGCGGCGGCGGCGCGCCAGCTCGAGCGCATCATCGGCGAGGAGCGCCTGCACGCGAAGCTGCTCCGGGAGATGCGGGAAGCGCTGCCGGCGGGCTGAGGGCCGGTTCGCCGCGGAAGCCGCGGGGGGGGACGATGATCAATACGAAGATGCAGAACGCGCTGAACGCGCAGATGAACCGCGAGCTCTACTCGTCGTACCTGTACCTTGCGATGGCCGCCTTCTTCGAGTCGGTCAATCTGCGGGGGTTCGCCAACTGGATGAAGGTGCAGGCGCAGGAGGAGCTCGTGCACGCCATGAAGTTCTTCAGCTACGTCGTCGACCGCGGCGGCCGCGTCACGCTCGCGGCGATCGACGCCCCGCCGGCGGCCTGGACCTCGCCCCTCAACGCCTTCGAGGAGGCCTATGCGCACGAGCAGAAGGTCACCGGCTGGATCGGCGACCTCGTCACCTTGGCCGGCAAGGAGGAGGATCACGCCACGCACAACCTCCTCCAGTGGTTCGTGAACGAGCAGGTGGAGGAGGAGGCCTCGGCGGACGGGATCGTGCAGAAGCTGCGGCTGGTCGCCGAGGCCCCCGGCGGGCTCTTCATGATCGACCGCGAGCTCGCGGCGCGCGTCTTCACGCCCCCGCCGGCCGCTCCCGCGGGCTGAAAGGCCTTCGGGCCGGGGAGTTGCGCCGCTCCACGCGGATCGGCGATCGCAGGGCGCTCCGCCGCGCTCAGTGCGCGGCGAGAGCGAGTCGTTTCATCTGCGCCGTTTCGGCTGCGGCGGCGGACAGGAGGGTGCGGTGCTGCGCGAACTCACGGACGCCGATTTCACGCGGGAGGTCGTCGAATCAGGCCGGCCGTACGTGGTGCTCTTCTCCTCGTCCTGGTGCGGGATGTGCGCGAAGGTGGCGCCGCGGGTGCAGACCCTCGAGGAGAAGCACCGGGAGACGCGGTTCGGCAAGGTCGACATCGCCGTCTCCGCCAAGACCGCCGCCGCGTTCGGCGTCCTCGCCATCCCCGCGGTGCTCTTCTTCAAGGACGGGGCCGAGAAGGCCCGGCTCTCGGGCAACGTCTCCGACGATGATCTCGCGCGGGCGCTGGAGAGGCTGGCGTGATCCAGAACTTCCTCGACGGCCTCGATGCGTATCTCCAGGGGGCGCCGTTCCTGGCGTTCCTCGCGGCATACCTCGGCGGCTTCCTCGTCAGCCTGACGCCCTGCGTCTATCCGGTCATCCCGATCACCGTCGCCTACATCGGCGGGCAGAGCGGGGGCTCGCGCGGGAAGGCCCTGCTCCTCTCCCTGGCGTACGTGCTCGGGATGGCGGTCACCTACACCGCGCTGGGGAGCATCGCCGCCCTGACCGGGACGCTCTTCGGGAGCGTCCAGTCGAGCCCGTGGACCTACCTCGTCGTCGGGAACCTCTTTTTCCTCCTCGGCCTCTCGATGCTCGACGTCTTCGCGCTCCCGCTGCCGCGATTCCTCTCCGGCGCGGGGGCCGCGCAGGGGCGGCGCGGGTTCGCCGGGGCGTTTCTCGTCGGCGCGGCGTCCGGGTTCGTCCTGGGTCCCTGCACCGCCCCGGTGATGGCGGTGCTTTTGGGCTACGTGGCGAGCGAGGGGAACGTCGCGTTCGGCATGAGCCTGCTCTTCGTCTTCGCCCTCGGGATGGGGACGCTCCAGATACTGGTCGGGACCTTTTCCGGCCTCCTCGCCGGCCTTCCCGCCGCGGGCGCATGGATGGTGCGGATCAAGCAGTTCTTCGGATGGGTCTTGATCGCGATGGGGGAGTATTTCGTCTTCACCGCCGGCAACCTGTGGATCTGAAAGGAGGGATCGAATGCGTGTTTCGTGCGTCCTCGCACTATCCGTCGTCATCGCCCTGTGCGCGGCGGGGATCGCCGCCGCCGCGCCCGCGCCCGGCGACCGGGCGCCCGATTTTTCGCTGAAGGATCTCGACGGGAAGACGGTGAAGCCGGGAGATTTCGCGGGGAAGGTCGTGCTCATCTCCTTCAACACCACCTGGTGCCCCCACTGCCGCATGGCGATCCCGGGGCTCAACGCGATCGCCGCGGCCCGCAAAGACCAGGGGTTCGTCCTCCTCAGCATCTACATCCAGGAGAGCGCGAAGAAGGTCTCCGCGTTTGCCGCCAAACACGGCATCGCGTACCGCGTACTGCTCGACGAGAGCGGCGCGACCGCCAAGGCCTACGGGGTGCGCGGCATCCCGAGCAAGACCCTCATCGGGAAGGACGGGACGATCGTCTGCCGCGACTGCCGCGACGTGGAGAAGGAGCTGGAGAAGCTTTTGGGCGGTACGGGGAAGTAGGCGCCCGGCGTTTCCCCGCCCGCGCGACGCCGGGAAGGAAGGTGCGGCGGCCGCCGCCGTCGTCCCGTACGCCTGTTCCCCCGCCTACACGGAACGTCCCCCGGGGAGCGCCCCGCGGGGCGCTCCCGGGAGGTCCGCGCCGATGGACGCCGAAGCCGTCCCCAGGCGCCTCAACCGTCTCTTCCGCGAGAAGAGCCCCTATCTGCTTCAGCACGCCTCCAACCCGGTCGATTGGCGTCCATGGGGGGGCGAGGCGTTCGCGGCGGCCCGCCGCGGACGCAAACCGCTCTTCATCTCGATCGGCTACTCGGCCTGCCACTGGTGCCACGTGATGGAGCGGGAGTCGTTCGAGGACGAGGAAATCGCCGCCCTCCTGAACGAGCATTTCATCCCGATCAAGGTGGACCGGGAGGAGCGCCCGGACGTCGACAAGGTCTACATAGAGGCGTGCGCGGCGATGACCGGGGGCGGCGGCTGGCCCCTCACCGTCCTGGCGACGCCCGACGGGAAGCCGTTCTTCGCCGGCACCTATCTCCCCGCACGGAGGCGCGGCGGGATGCCCGGCCTCGCCGAACTGCTCGCGCCGTACCTCGGCGCGATGGGGCCGGTGGGAGGAAGGGCGGCGGCGTACGTCTGCGGCGGGAGCGCCTGCGCGCTCCCGGTGACGGAGCCGGAGAGGTTCGAGGCGATGCTCGACGCGGAGGTGCGGCGATGAGGGACGCGGCGGTGCGGATGGCGTGCCTGGCGGCGCTCGTATGCGCGGCGCCGGGCGCGGGAGGGGAGGTGCGTATGCGGCTCACCAGTTCGGCGTTCGAGGAGGGCGGGGCGATACCGGCCAGGCACACCTGCCGGGGGGAGGATATCTCGCCGCCGCTCGCGTGGGACGGCGTTCCCGCCGCGGCGAAAAGCCTGGCGCTCATCTGCGACGACCCGGACGCGCCGATGGGCACCTGGGTCCACTGGGTGGTGTTCGATATACCGCCCGAGACCCGCGCCTTCCGCGAGGGGGTCCCCAAGACCGACAAGCTCGAGGGCGGCGCGAGGCAGGGGATGACCGACTTCGGCGCGGTCGGCTACGGGGGGCCCTGTCCGCCGAGCGGGACGCACCGGTATTTCTTCACGCTCTACGCCCTCGACGCGAAGCTCGATCTCGCGGGCACGGTCACCAAGGAGCGCCTCCTCGCGGCGATGAAGGGCCGCGTGCTCGCGGAGGCGCGGCTCGTCGGAACGTTCAAGAAGTAGGGGGGGCGGTGTTCAGGGACAGGGTCGACGCGGGGCGGAGGCTCGCCTGCGCGCTCGAGAAGTACCGGGGGAGCGGCGCGTTGGTGCTCGCCATCCCGCGCGGCGGCGCGGTGGTGGGGGACGAGGTGGCGCGGCACCTCGAGGCGGATTTCTCCCTCGTGGTATCGAGAAAACTGCCGTTCCCCGCCGACCCGGAATCCGGCTTCGGGGCGATCGCCGAGGACGGGAGCGTCTTCATCCACGAGGCGGCGGCGCGGTGGGTGGCGCGGGACGAGGCGGAGGAGATCGCCCGCGCCCAGCGCAACGAGATCCGGCGCAGGATCAGGGCGCTGCGGGGCGGGCGGCCGCTTCCCCCGATCCAGGGGAGGACGGTGATCCTCGTCGACGACGGGATCGCCATGGGCTCGACGATGCGGGCAAGCATCATGCTGTGCCGGCGGGCGGGGGCGGGGAGGATCGTGGCGGCGGCGCCTGTGGCGGGGCCCGATGTCGCCCGGGCGATCGGGCGGGAGGCGGACGAGGCGGTGATCCTCGAGATCCCGGAGGATTTTCACGCCGTCGCCCAGGCGTACGCGGACTGGCACGATCTCTCCGACAAGGAGGTTCTGGAGCTGATGCGGCGATGGGAGAAGCCGCCAAATGTGGCGCGCCATGGCGGGGAGACGGATCGAGGCGGAGGTGGCGGAGGCGTTCGGGAGAGAGTTCGTTAAGGGGAACGTGCCCGAGGTGAACGAGGTGCGGTGCACTGGCCGCTCCCACTGCGCGGTCCTCTGCGGGAAACCCGGCCCAGACGCGCCCGGCATCAGGAACCGCATCGGCGACGGCGCGCGCGATGGCCTGCCCGACGGAGGCGATCTTCATCGTGAGCCGTCCGACGGGCGCGAAACCGCAGGCGCTCTGACCTGAAAGCGCCGGCACGGGGGGGATGGGCGAATCGCCGCCCCGGCCCGCGCGACGGGCAGGGAGGAGAAGATCCGCGCCTTCCTCGCGCGGCGGGCCTAGCGCGCCGGGCGCGCCTGGGGTATACTAGTAATCTTTCCGGAAGGGGGATCGATGATCAGGTTGGCGCTGGGCATCGTCATAGGGGGCGGGGCGGGGTTCGCCGTCGGGTATTTCGGCAGGTGCGCGACGGGGACCTGCCCGCTCACGAGCAACCCGTGGGTGAGCACCGTCGTCGGCGCCGTCATCGGGGCGCTCGTCGCGCGCGGGCGGTGATCGTTCCCGCCGCGGGGGAAAGGGGTCGACGATGGAGATTCCGCACGAGGTCGCCCGCCTCTTCACCGCGCAGCACTTCGCGATCGTCGCGACCGTCGGGAAGGACGGGACGCCGCACGCCGCCTGCAAGGGGATCGTGAAGATGGAGGCGGAGGGGCGCGTCTACCTCCTCGACCTCTACTCGGGGACCACCTCCCGCAACCTCGAACGGAATCCGCGGATGAGCATCACCGCGGTGGACGAGGACCATTTCGCCGGCTACTGCCTGAAGGGGACCGCCCGGCTCGCGGAGGCGGATGAGATGGACCCGGCGCTGATCGAGGAGTGGCGCGGGAGGATCAGCAGGCGCATCACGCACCGGATCATCAAGAGCATCCGGGGAGAGAAGCCGCACCCGCGGCACCCGGAGGCGCTCCTCCCCGTGCCGAAGCGGCTGATCGTCCTCGAGGTGGACGGGATCGTGGATCTCACGCCCGGGCATATGAAATGAGCGCGGCCCCGCCCCCCGATCCGACACTCGTCGCGGGCATCGCCGGGAGCCCCCGGGAGGGCGGGAACACGGACCTGCTCCTCGACGAGGCGCTGCGCGGGGCGGAGGAGGGCGGCGCCCGGACGGTGAAACTGGCGCTCCGCCGCCTTCGCATCGCCCCCTGCAACGGCCGCGAGGAGGCGGCGGCCGGCGAACCGTGCGCCGTGCGGGACGGGATGCGGGAGGTCTTCGCCGCCGTACGCGGCGCCGGGGCGGTCGTCCTCGCCTCGCCGATCTACTTCGGCAGCGTGAGCGCCCAGATGAAAACGATGATCGACCGGTTCCAGTGCGTCTGGCTCGCCGAGCACCGTCGGGGGATCCGGCTTTTTCCCGGCGAGCGGGTGTGCGGTTTCATCGCCTGCGCCGCGGGCGACCGGAGGGATTTTTTCGAGAACGCGCGCCAGGTCGTGCGGAACTGGGCCGCGACGGCGCACGCGCGGCTCTGCGAAGAGCTCTACTGCCCGGGCGTGGAGGACAAGGGGGTCGTGGCGGGGATGCCGGAGACGCTGCGGGCGGCGCGCGCGCTGGGCGCGCGGCTTGTCGGGAAAACCTAAACGCCGCCACAGAGGACACAGAGCGCGCAGAGAACACCAAAGCCTGAAGCGAGAAACAAGAAACTGTAGTTTCGGCGGCAGGTCTCTGTGTCCTCTGTGCACTCTGTGGCACCTATAAAGAAAGGATGATCGTATGGCGAAGGTGACGGTGTACGGCACGGCGACGTGCCCCTGGTGCACGAAGGCGAAGTCGTACCTCGAGGGGAAGGGGGTCCAATTCGAGTATGTCGACGTCGGGACCGACCGGGCGCGCGCGGAGGAGATGATGCGCAGGTCGGGCCAGATGGGCGTCCCCGTGATCGAGATCGACAGCGCGATGATCGTCGGGTTCGACAGGGGGGCGATCGACAGCGCGCTGGGGCTCTAGGCGGGCGATGGAACGGATCGAGGTGCGGGCCGTCAGGAGGGTGCGCGGAGACGATCTGCTGCGCCTCTACCGCGAGGCGGGCTGGTGGAAGCCGTCCGCTCCGCCTCCGCCCGGATACCTGGAGGCGCTCGTGCGGGGCTCCGTCTGCTTCGTCGGGGCCTTCTGCGAACGGCGCCTCGTCGGGATGGGGAGGGCGCTCTCGGACGGGGTGAGCGACGCCTACATCCAGGACGTGACGGTCCTGCGCGACTTCAGGAACCGCGGGGTCGGCGGGCGGATCATCGCCGAGATCGTCCGGTGTCTGCGGCGCCGCGGCGTCGACTGGATCGGCCTCGTCGCCGAGCCGGGCGCGCACACCTTCTACCGGGGCCTCGGCTTCCGTGCGATGCGGGGCTTCCGCCCGATGCGATGGAGGGGGCGATGACCCGCCTCGACCCCGGCTCCTTCAAGCGGGTGCAGCTCGACGACCGCGCGATCATCCAGCCGTTTTTCGCCGCGGCGAACCGCAACTCGTCCGACTACAACTTCGTCAACCTGTACGCGTGGGGCGAGATCTACGGACTCGGATGGAGGATCTGCGATGGCCGGCTCCTCATCTACAGCGCGAGGGACGACGTCCTCCTGATGCCGGTCGGGGCGCCGATCTCCGCCGCGGGGATGCGCCTCCTTTCCGACGATCTCCGCGAGGCGGGGAAACGCGGCGACTTCGCGTTCGTCGACGCGGAATTCGTCGAGAAGACCCCCGCCCTCGGCGAGACGTTCGAAATGATCGTCGATACCGACAACGCCGACTACGTCTACTCGGCGAAGGCCCTGGTGGAGCTCAAGGGCAACCGGCTGCACCGGAAGAAGAACCTGCTCTCGCAGTTCCGGCGCAACAACCCCGGGGCGCGCTGCGAGCCGATGGAGAAGCGCCACGCCGCGGACTGTTTCGCCCTGGCCGAAAAATGGTGCGAGGAGAAGTTCTGCGAGCAGCTCGCCTTCACGCACGAGACCTCCGCGATGAAGCGCGCCCTCGACGCGTTCGACGCGCTGGGCCTCGAGGGCCTTGTGCTCTTCGCGAACGGGCGGCTCGCGGGGTTCTCGGTCTTCGACCGACTGAACCAGAACACCGCCGACGTCCATTTCGAGAAGTACGACCCGTTGATCAAGGGCTCGGCGCAGGCGATCAACTGGGAGACCGCGCGCCTGCTCCAGGGCCGGTACGAGTATATCAACCGCGAGCAGGACGTCGGGATCGAGGGGCTTCGGAAGTCGAAGCGCTCGTACTGTCCCGCGTTCACGGTGAAGACATATCTGTTGCGGAGGCGCGCCTGAACAGCCGCCGGTCCGGGAGGCAAAGAGCGCGCCCGGTGCAGGCTGACCGGCGCGGCGTTGCGCGCCGGGGATACGCAGGGGGGAACGGATGAGGGATCTCCACCCGGTCGTCCACGCGCTGCTGGCCACCCTCTTCACGTGGGGGATGACCGCGGCCGGGGCGAGCCTCGCGCTTGTCGGGCGCGGATTCAGCCGGAAGGCGCTCGACGGAATGCTCGGGTTCGCCGCCGGGGTGATGATCGCGGCGAGCTACTGGTCGCTCCTCGCCCCCGCGATAGAGATGTCGGAGGGGAAGGCGCTGCCCGCCTGGTTTCCGGCCGCGGCCGGATTTCTCCTCGGCGGCGCCTTCCTCTGGCTCGTCGACCGGACCCTCCCGCACCTCCACCTCTTCTTCGCCGGCGAGGAGGCCGAGGGGATCCATACAAAATGGCGCAGGACCACGCTCCTCGTGACGGCGATCACCCTGCACAACATCCCCGAGGGGCTCGCCATCGGGGTCGCCTTCGGCGCGGCGGCCGCCGGCCTCCCCTCCGCCTCGTTCGCGGGGGCGGTCGCCCTCGCCCTCGGGATCGGCATCCAGAATTTTCCCGAGGGGCTCGCGGTCTCGATGCCGCTCCGCCGGGAGGGCTTGTCCAAACGGATGAGCCTCTGGTACGGGCAACTCTCCGCAACGGTCGAGCCGGTCGCGGCGGTGCTGGGCGCGGCGCTCGTCCTCGTCGCGATGCCGGTGCTCCCGTACGCGCTCGCCTTCGCGGCCGGGGCGATGATCTATGTCGTGGTCGAGGAGATCGTGCCCGAGTCGCAGCGCGGCGGCAACACCGACTTCGCCACGCTCGGCGCGATGACGGGGTTCGCCGTGATGATGGTGCTCGACGTGGGGCTGGGATAGGACTGCCGTTTCTCGTTTTCTCGTTTCTCGTTGAGAGGGAGGGGGGACAGGATGCACCGGGATATCGATCCGACGGCGCTGTTCAAGGTGACGTACGGCCTCTATATCGTCTCCTCCTGCGACGGGGAGAAGGCGACCGGCCTCATCGCCAACACCGTCAGCCAGGTGACCGCCGATCCGCCCCGGATCTCGGTCTGCATCCACAAGGACAACCTCACGCACGACTATATCGCCAAAAGCGGAACCTTCGCCGTCTCCGTCCTCGACGAATCGGCGCCGCTCAAGTTCATCGGCATCTTCGGTTTCAACTCGGGCCGGAAGATCGACAAGATACCCAAGGTCTGTTCGAGGATCGGGAAGACCGGCTGCCCGGTCGTCACCGAGAACGCCCTCGCGGTCTTCGAGGGGAGGGTCGTCTCGACGGTCGACGCCGGGACGCACAGCATCTTCATCGCCGACCTGGTGGAGGCGGAGACCTTGAAGGCGGGGAAGCCGCTCACCTACGCCTACTACCGGGAGCATCTGCGGGGGAAGACCCCCAAGAACGCCCCCACCTACATGCCGGCGTCCGCCTCGGGCGCCGCGGAGAACGAGCGAAAGGAGAACCCGATGCAGAAGTACATCTGCGACGTTTGCGGCTACGTGTACGACCCGGCCGAGGGCGACCCGGACAACGGCGTTGCCGCCGGCACCCCGTTCGAGAAGCTCCCCAACGCCTGGGTCTGCCCGATCTGCGGCGCGGGCAAGGACCAGTTCTCGCCCGAGGGGTGAGCCGCAGAGGGCCCGTTGTTGCACGGGAGGCATGCGGGACGCGCGTGCGGCCGGGGATGACACCCGGCCGTTTGCCGCCACGCCTTGCCGTTTCTGAACCGACAGAGGGCCGCATGAGATCCGCACGCGGAAGGATCGGGGAGATCGTCGCGATCCTTCGGGAGAACTACCCGGAGAGCCGCACGGCGCTCCGGCACGAGGACCCGTTCCAGCTGCTCGTCGCCACGATCCTCTCGGCCCAGTGCACGGACGCGCGGGTCAACATGGTCACCCCGTCCCTCTTTGGGAAGTACCCGACCGCCGCGCACTTCGCGAGGGCGAAACAAGCCATCCTCGAGAAGGAGATCCGCTCGACGGGATTCTTCCGGAACAAGGCCAGGAATATCATCGGGGCGGCGAAGCACATCGTCGCGGAGCACGGCGGCAACGTGCCCGACACGATGGAGGAGCTGGTGGCGCTTCCGGGCGTGGCGCGCAAGACGGCGAACATCGTCCTCTCGAGCGCCTACGGGAAGGCGGAAGGGATCGCCGTGGACACGCACGTGCGCCGGCTCTCGCGGAGGCTCGGCTTGAGCGCCGAGGAGGACCCGGTGAAGATCGAGCGCGACCTGATGGCGATCGTCCCGAAGGGGGACTGGCTGGACTTCAACCACCTGCTGGTGAACCACGGGCGGGCGATCTGCCGGGCGAAGAAGCCGCGCTGCCCCGACTGCCCCCTGAAGCGCCTCTGCCCGTCGGCGACGAAGTTCTTCCCCGAGCTCTGACCTCCTCACGGGCGGGGCCGTTCGGACCACCTCCTGGCGGCGGGGGACGCTACCGCCTCTCGATCTCGAACGAGATCGGCACCCGGATCTCCAGCGGGGAGGGGCCGAGACGGGGAGGGGGCGGCGGGAACGGGGCGGCGCGGCGCACCGTCATCCCCGCCTCGGCGTCGAGGATCGGCGAGAGGGAGCTTTGCACGACCCGGACGCCGGAGACGTCCCCGTCGGTGAGTATCCTGAAGGCGACGACGGCCGTTCCGCGCTGCCCCTCGTTGAGCGCCTCGGAGGGGAATCTCTTCCGCGTGGCGATTTTGCGCCGGACCGCGGCGAGATAGTCGTCGCGCCCCCCGCCCCCCGTCATGGCCGCCCTTCCGTCGTTGCCGCGCGAGGGGAGGGACGCCAGAAAGGCGGGGGGCGCCGCGCCGCCTTCCGCCTCTTCCCGGGAGGGGGCGGACGCGGCGTCGGGCGCGATCGCCGCCGCGCGGAGGCGCCGCTCGCGGGGCCTGTCCGTTTCCGGATCGGAGTCCCGCGAAGATTCGGCCTCGCCGACCGGCCGTGGGGAAGCGGGGATAAACGCCGCGCTGGAGGGGGAGGCCGCGGCGGTCTCGCAGACGGAGCCCACGGTGAAGGCGCACGCCCACTCCTCCTCCGCCGTCCCGGCGGGGAGGCGCGCCGTCCATCCCGCCGCAAACGCGGCGGCGTGGACGAGCAGGGAGAGCAGGAGCGCCGCCCCAAGCCTCTTGTCGCCGATCATGGCCCGCCTCCGCATCGCCGCATTCGGCGGGGCCCCTCGCGGAGACCCCGCCCCCCATGGTATGTACCATACCGGCGCCGGGCGAGGCAACCGATATAGTTGGCCTTGTATATCGGGGGCGGCGGGCCCGTTTCCCCGCCCCGCGGGGGCGTCCGCCGGACCCTTCCGTGAAACCGGATGGCCGGCGGGGCTGTCGTTTCGCGCCGGCGCGCCGGCGCGGGTGCGCCCCCGCGGCCCCCGCAGATCCATGGCGGATCCCGGTCATGGCGCCCCGGATCGTGAAAACCGGCGTTTCCCCGGGCGCGTTCCCCTTGTGCCCGCGCAGGGGGAGGGGGTATACTGGCGGCGTATGAAACTCCGCCTGAAGGTGAGCATCGTCAACGCCCGCGGCGAGGGGTTCATGGGTATCGGGCTCGTCTGGCTGCTGCGGCGGGTCAAGCGATTCAAGTCGATCCATCGAGCCGCCGCGGACATGGAGCTCTCCTACGTCAAGGCGCTGAAGATTCTCAACCGCCTCGAGAAGAACCTGGGGCGCAAGGTCGTCATCCGCACGAGGGGCGGCGCGAAACACGGCGGGGCGGAGATCACGCCGTTCGCCGAACGCTACATCGAGGAGTACGACCGGTTCCTCTCCGCGCTCAACGCACACGCCGAAAAGTCGTTCAGCCGCCGACGCCTCCTCTCCCGTCGCTGATCCATCCCCTCCCGCCCTCCGCGCCGCGCGCGGCCTGCGCGCAGACGATCCGCACGCCCGCCGCGCCGGAAATCGCGGTGTCCAAAAATGTCCGAAAAATAATGTTGACACCCCGATATACATTGGTATATATATCGGCCTCTAAAAATACCGCGCCGCCCCTGCGCGGGGGGTCGCGGGGGACGCCGGACAGAGGGAGGGGGCGTTGATGCGCACGGGCAGGGTATCCTTGGCGGTGTCGATGATCATCCTTGGTGTCGCTCTCGCGCCATGCGGCACGGCGTTCTGCCAGGCGGCTTCGGATGCGGCCGACGCGGCGGCCCCGGCGACCGGGCCGGGCACCCCCGCTGCGGATGCGGCGGCCGTTCAGGACGCGACCGCGGAGACGGGCTCGGATCAGGCGGCCGCCCCCTCCCCGTCGCCCGCCGCCACCCCCGCGGGGCCGCTCTCCTTCATCGCCCCCCAGGGCGCCCCCGCCGGTTTCAACGAGAGCGGCTACGTGCCGTACACCCTCGGGGAGATCGTGGTCGCGGGGCAGACGAAGGCGAACGAGATCGCCCTCTACAACGAGGTCTCCGCGGAGAAGATCGCGGCCACAAACAGCAAGACGGCGGCCGAGGCGCTGCGCTACGCCACGGGCGTGCAGGTGCTGCAGGGCGCCAAGAACGAGCCCGACGTGAGCATCCACGGGATGGGGCAGGAGAAGGTCCTGGTGCTGATCGACGGCGTCCCGTACTACGAGACGAACTACGGGAAGCTCAACCTGAGCCAGATCCCCGCCGACATCATCGCCAAGATCGAGGTGATCAAGGGAGCCCCCTCCGTCATCTACGGACCGAACGCGGAGGCAGGCGTCATCAACATCGTCACCAAGAACGCCGGGAAGCCGTTCACGCTGGGGAGCAACGTCGAGCTCGGCGAGAAGGACCACAACCGCGTCTCGGCGACGACCGGGGGCGAGGAGGGGGTCTTCAAATACTGGTTCAATTACACGCACAACGAGACGAGCGCATGGAGGATGTCCGACAACTTCAAGGCGGCCGAGGGGACGATTTTCAGCAAGCCCGGGGGGCCGCGGCGGGCGGTCATCGACGACGGCGGTTTCCGGAGCAACTCCAGCTTCAAGACCGACAGTTTCTGGGCGAAATTCGGCGTGACGCCTGCCGAGGACTCCGAGTATTTCGTGAACGCCTACTGGATCATGTCCAAGTGGGGCTGGCCGCCGTCGGTCGCCGATACCACCGTCTTCCCGGACCCGCCCGCCTTCTCGCAGTTCGCCCGGTTCGACAGGTACGACGACTGGGGGGTGGATTTCAACGCGAAGCAGCGGATCACGGAGAAGTTCCTCCTGCGCAACAACGCCTATTTCCACAACCACCAGGACGCGCTCGTGTCATACACGGACGAGGACTACACGGACAAGCTCGCCCGCAGCGCCTACAGGGACTACTCGGTGGGGGACAGCGTCATCGCCGACTACGACCTGACGAAGTGGGACACGTTCCGGCTCGCCTTCCACTACAAGATCGACTCGCACCGCGAGCGCGACGACTCGTACCTCCCGTTCTCCGAGTCGCTCTCGAACACCGGATCGGTCGCCGCCGAGAACGAGTTCCGTCTCGTCAAGAACCTGACCGCCGTCGCCGGCATGGGCTGGGACTGGTTCGACGTCTGGAAGTCGCAGCGGAACACGACGAGCAAGATGGACGGGGCGTTCACCGGGCGGCAGAACAACGAGCGGCCGAGCCTGAAGGATATGCTGACGCCGATGGGCGGCCTCGAGTACCGCCTTCCGGACACGACCAAGCTCTTCACCTCGCTGGCGAGGAAGGGGCGCTTCCCCACCCTGCAGCAGCTCTACTCGAGCAAGGGGGGCAACGCCGACCTCGACCCCGAGACCAGTCTCAACTACACCCTCGGCGCCTCCCGCTCCTTTTTCGACGGGATGGCGTGGGCGGAGGTCGCGTACTTCAATCACTACCTGCGGGACTACATCAGCCGCGACGGACCCGATCCCACGAATATCTACCGGAACTACGGGAAGATCATCATGAACGGCATCGAGCTCAACACGGAGCTCAAACCGTTCGAGCGCGCCGCCTTCACCCTCGGCTATACCTACAACCACGCCCGCGACCGGAGCAGGGGTCACGCCTCCGACTATGTGGTGGACCTCCCCGCGCACAAGATCGACATGGGCCTCCGCTATACGCTCCCGTACACCGAGACCAGGATCGATCTCACGCAGCAGATCACCAGCAAGATATTCTCGCAGCTCCCCACCGCGCAGGACCCGGAGCTTGACGAGGAGGTGGCGAAGGGCTACTATCTCTGCAACGTCAAGTTCACGCAGCCGCTCACCCGCTATCTCGACGGCTATGTCTCCCTCGAGAACATCTGGGACCGCAACTACGAGACCGTCTACGGCTTCCCGCAGCGGGGGAGGACGGTCCTCTTCGGGATCGACGCCAAGTACTGAGCGGCGAGGACGGCGGCGGGACGGTCTATGCCCCTCACGGTGCGCGATCTTTGTTTCAGGTACGCCCCGTCCGGGGAGTTCGTCCTCGACCGGCTGAATCTCGACCTCGCCGCGGGGGAGTGCGCGGCGATCACCGGCCCCAACGGGAGCGGGAAGAGCACGCTCGTCGCGGTCCTCGCCGGGATCATCCCCGCCTTCGTCAAGGGGGAACTCTCCGGATCGATCGAGGGGCCGGGGCCGGACGCGAGACCCGCGGTCATCCTCCAGAACCCCGAGGCGCAGATCCTCTGCGACGCGGTGGAGGAGGAGATCTCGTTCTTCATCGCCTATTCCGACGGCCGCGCGAGGCCGGAGCCGGCGGCCGGGATCGCCGAGGCCGCGGGGCTCGGCGACCTGCGGAGGCGGAAGGTCTATCAGCTCTCCTACGGCGAGAAGCAGCGGCTCGTCGCGGCGTGCGCCCTCTGGTGCGGCGACGCGCGCCTCATCCTGCTCGACGAGCCGTCGGCGCACCTCGACGACGACGGCGCCGAGCGGCTCTCCCGCCTCCTCGCGCGGCGCAAGGAGGGCGGCTCGTCCATCCTCCTCATCGGGCACGACTGCGAACGGCTCGGCGGGCTGATCGACCGCTGGTACGTCCTCGAGGGGGGGCGGCTCGTCGAGACGCGGGAGGGCGGGGGGCGCCGCGTCGCGCGCGGGAAAGGCCTGGTGCGGGGGGGGCGGGCGTTTTCGGAGCTGTGCGCCGTCGAGGAGATCACCTGGAGGAGCGAGACCGGCGAGGAGGCGTTCAGGGGCTTCTCCTGCGAGATCCGCAGGGGGGAGCTCTGCGGCCTCACCGGCCCGAACGGCTCCGGGAAGAGCTCCCTCGCGAGGATCCTCTGCGGCGCGGAGCCGCCCGCGGAGGGGACGGTCCGGTGGGAGGGGAGGGACGCGGACCCCGCCCTCCTGCGGAAACGGGTGGCGATGGTGGGCCAGAACCCGTTCCACCAGCTGCTCCACAAGTCGGTCGGGGCGAACGTCGAGTCGGCGCGCCGCCGGGCGCCCCGGGGCGCGGCCCTCGCGTTCGAGGAGGCGGTCCGTCTGCTCTCCGTGGGGCCGCTGCTCCGGCGGGACGTCGAGACGCTGAGCTTCGGGGAGGCGCAGAGGGTCGCGTTTCTCTGCGCGCTGCTCCGGGCGCCGGAGCTGTTGATCGTGGACGAGCTCTTCGCCGCGCTCGACGCGGCGGGGATCGACGCGTTCGTCGCGGCGCTCTCCGCGATGCGGGGGGCGGGGGCGGGCGCCCTCCTCATCTCGCACCTCGAGGCGGATATCGCCGCGATCGCCGACAGGGTCATCGCCATCGGATCGGGGGACCATGCACCGCGCGGATAATGTCAGGGTCCTCGTCTACACCACGATCTTCGGCGCGCTCTGGGGGGTCGTCGAGACGCTCCTGGGGACGTATCTCCACCTCTTCAACGTCCCGTTCAAAGGCGCTATAATGGCGGCGATCGGCGCGATCGTCCTGTGCGCCGAGCGGCTCTATACCCCCTGTTTCGGCGCGACGCTCTCCACGGGGTTCATCGCGATGGTGCTGAAGTGCTTCTCCGCCGGGACGGTGAGGATCTGGCCGGTGATCGGGATGGGGGTGGAGACGGTTGTGGCCGAGCTGGTGTTCACCGCGCTGGGCGCGGGGCGGATCGGCCTCTTCCTCGCCCCGGTCGTCTGCTGCATGGAGGGGGTCCCCCATATGTTCGTCGTCCAGCGCCTGATCTACGGCGAGGGGGTGTTCGACGCCTACCTGAAGGTCGCCGCGAAGATGCAGGCGGCGTTCAACCTGAGGGAAGACCTCTGGGCGATGGTGCTGCTCGTCTGGATCGCGGGCCACCTGGCGATCGGGATCGCCGCCGGGGTGTGCGCGATCGGCATCGGGGCCTATCTCCGACGGGAATGAACAAGCTCGCGCTCGCATTCGCGTCTGTCTGTTTCGGGAGCTCGCTTCTCGCGGCCGATGCCCGCGTGCGGCTCGCAACCGGGGGCCTTCTCATTCTCGCCGCGGCGTTCGCGGACCGCCGCTCCCTCACCGCGTTCGGCTCCTGGAAACTCTGGCTCTTCCCGCTGCTCTTCATCGTCGCGTCGCCCCTCTTCCTCGGCGAGCCCCGAACCTCGCTCCTGGGCCTCCCGTACTCCCCGGAGCAGCTTGGCCGGGGCGCCCTGTTCCTGTTCCACGCCTACTGCTTCGTGGTCTTCGGGGCCCTCGTCTCGGGGGCGTTCTCCCTCCGGGAGGTGATGCGCGCCTCGGAACGTCTCGGGATGGGCGGGGTGGGCCTGCGGGTCGCGCTCGGCCCGGCGGCGGCGAAGATCGTGAGCCGCATGGTCCGCGAGACGTGGGCCACGTACCGGATGGAGAGGCCGTCGCTCCTCCCCGCGGCGCGCGACTGCCTCATCCTGTTCGGCGCGATCGCGAGGAACACCGCCTTGATCGCGGAGCGGATCTCGATCCTCTTCTACCTCAGAAACGTGCGCGTCGGGGCCGCGGGCAGGGGCGGGAGGGGGCGATGAGGGATCTCGGGATCCTGGAGGAGATCTGGAACGGCCTCGACGAGGGACTGATCCTCGAGGATCTGTCCATATTCCTGCACTGGATCGTCACGAAGTCGCGGCGCTACGCCTTCTCCCATCTCTTCCAGGGGATGCCGGACCCGGATCCGCGGCCTCACCGGGAGACGTGCCTGAAGGGGCTGCTCGGGAAACCGGTCAGGAAGATCGTCCCGGAACTGCTCGGCAGCGGCGACACCCTCAGGGAGTCGACCGGGATCTCCTGCCTCAACAGCGCGCTCCCGGTCCCGGAAGACGCCGTCGAGGGAAACGCCGTCGAGCCGTTCCTGGAGCGCGCGCGGCGGATGAAGACCTGCTTCATCGGCCATTTCCCCGACGCCGACCGGTGGCGGCGCGAGGGGTACCCGGTCGACGTCATCGAGCTCTTCCCCGAGCCGGGGGATATCCATTGGAACGATTCGCACGCCGCCCTGGCGGCCGCGGAACTCGTCTTCATCACCGGCCTCACCTTGACGAACGGCACGTTCCCGGAGGTGATCCGGCGCACCCCGAACGCCCGGCACCGGGTGCTGATGGGGCCGACCGTTCCCCTCTCGCCGGTCTTCTTCGCGCACGGGATCGACCTCGTCGGCTCCTCGGTCATCCTCGACATCCGACGGGCGCTCGACTGGTGCCGGTGGGGCGCGGGGAGCTGCATCTTCGAGCCGGAGGGGGTCATCCGCCGGGTGAACCTGTTCCGCGATCCCGGGCTCAGGGAGGCCGTGACGGGGGGAGAGGCGTCGAGAAAGGCGGTTTGAGTATGTGGCTGAAGAAGGTCAACGACTGGAAGGCGCAGGGGATCCCCTGCGCCATGCTCACCATCGTCCAGGCGGAGGGGCCGACCCCGCGCGGGGTGGGGTCCAAGATGGCGGTGAACCTGCACGGCGACAGCGCGGGGTCGATCGGCGGGGGGCCGGTGGAGCATCTGGGCCTCGAGGAGGCGAAGAAGGCCATCCGGGACAACCGATGCCGGACGCTGAAATTCTCCCTGCGCGGGGACGAGTGGCAGGTCACGGAGGAGAAGAAGGTGCGGGGGCTGTGCGGTGGCGCCCTCACCGTCTTCATCGAGCCGATCGTGCCCCGGCACGAGGTCGTCGTCTTCGGGGCGGGCCACATCGGGGAGAAGCTCGCGGCGTTGTGCGCGGTGTTGAATCTCCCCTGCCGCGTCTACGACAATCGAAAGGATCGTCTCACCGCCGCGCGCTTTCCGCACGCGCGGAAGCTCATCCACGGCCGTTACGAGGAGCTCGCGAAGAAGATCCCCCTCTCCGCGTCGAGCTACTGCGTCATCGTGACGCACGGCCACGAGCACGACGAGGAGTGTCTCGAGCTGCTGCTGCAGAACAGGGAGATCCCGTATATCGGCATGATCGGGAGCGCGGCCAAGGTGAAGATACTTGTCGACCGCATCCGGTCCCGGGGCACGGAGGTCGACGGCCGGCTCTACAGCCCGGTGGGGCTGAAGATCGGCAGCCATCTGCCGGAGGAGATCGCCCTCTCCATCATGGCCGAGATCATGCTGCTCTCCGGGGGGGGATCCGGGGAGCATTACCGAATCAGGTGGCACGAGACGGCGAAGGAACGATGAGCCCGCGGAAGAAGAACATCCTCGTCACGGGCCCCCCCGGGGCGGGGAAGACGACGCTGGTGGAGGCGGTGGTCCGGTCGCTCGGGGTGCGGCCCGGCGGGTACGTCACGAAGGCGTTCCCCGCGCGCGGGAGGAAGATCCGGTGTGAGATAGAGGCGTTGACGCCCGGGGTGCGCAGGAGGAGGGGGGTAATCGCATCCGTCGACGCGCCGGGGGCGTTCCGCGTCTGCGGCATGGGGGTGGACGCGGCGGAGATCGAGGCGGTGGGGGCCGCGGCGCTGGAGAACGCGGCGGGCTCGTCGCCGCTCATCGTGATGGACGAGATCGGGCAGATGGAGATCGCGAGCCCCCGCTTCCAGGAGGCGGTCATCGCATGCCTGGATTCCGCGACGCCGGTGCTGGGGGTGATCAAGACGGCGCGCGGTCCGTTCGTGGACCGCATCAAGGCGCGGCCCGACATCGAGCTGGTGGAGCTGACGGAGGAGAATCGCGGCGCCGCGCGGGAGCGGGTGCGGGGGCTGCTCGCCGCCCTGGCCGGCCCCGGCGGGAGCGGGTGCGGGGCGCCGCGCGACACGGGGGAGACGGTATGTTGACCATGCTCTGCAAAGGCGGCCCGCTGATGATCCCGATCATCCTCGGGTCGGTCGTTGGGTGGGCGATCGTCATCGAGCGGCTCTGGGTCTTTCGGCGCGTGCGCGAGGACGCGTTCGAATTCGTGCAGGAGGTGTTCCGGGATATCAGGAAGGGGAGGACCGACCTTGCGCTCGAGCGCTGCCGCCAACTCGGCGCGAATCCGCTGGCCGCCGTCTTCAGGATCGGGATCGCGCGGGCGTCGCTCCCCCCCGACCGGCTCGAGAGGGTCATCGAGCAGGCCGGGAACAACCAGGTTATGCGGTTGGAGCGGCGCCTCGGGGCGCTCGTGGCGATCATCGGCGTCGAGCCGCTCCTCGGGTTTCTGGGGACCATCACGGGACTGATCCGCGCGTTCATGTCGTGGGAACGCGCGGGGGCGCAGGTGACGGTCAGCGTGCTCGCCGCGGGGATGTACGAGGCGATGCTCACCACGGCGGCGGGCCTGATCGTGGCGATCCCGCTCTACCTCTTCTACGCCTACTTCGTGAGCCGCATCGCGAACCTCTCCAACGCCCTCACCAACCACTGCATCCAGCTGGTCGAGGCGCTCTCGGAGACGCGGCAGGAGGGGAAACCGTGAAGATCGCCGGGAGGAGACAACGCCTGGTGGCGCTCGAGTCGGTCGCGATGACCGACATCGTGCTCAACCTGTTCATATTCTTCTTCATCTCGTTCAGTCTGCTCTACACCCTCAACGCCGACCGGGCGCACGCCATCAGGATCGTGTTGCCCGCCGCGGAGAGTGCCGCCCCGCCCCCGGAGGCCCCGGAGGCGCGCGTGACGGTGACCCAATCGGGGGAGCTGTACCTGGACGGGGAGCGGATCGGGGAGGAGGCGCTGGGCGGCGAGATCGCCCTGAGGAAGTCGGCGGATCCCGATCTGCGGATCTCCCTCCGCGCCGACAGGCAGGCGCCGTTTCAGGAGGCGGTCCGCGTCCTGTCGATCGTCTCGGCGTGCCGGGTGCGCGCGCTCGATATCGCCGTCGTGAAGGAAGGGGACGCCGACCGCTGACGGGCGCGCCGCCCCCCTCAGAGCCCCTCGAGGTCCTTCTCCCCGAGCCCCTGCCCGGGTCTTCCGTCCCGGCGCGCCCTGACCTCCCTCCCCTCGAAGACGATCAGCGTCGGCACCACCTCGACGCCGTACGTTTCCCAGAGCGGGTTCTCGAGATCGTCGAGAACCACCGTGAGGCAGCCGCGCCCCCCCGCCTTGGCCGCGGCGAACGCATCGAAACGGGGGCGGAACGCGCGGCAGTACGGGCAGGCGCTCATCACGAAGAGCACGACGGTTTTCCCCCCCGCCGCGAGGTGGGGGGCCAGCGACGACGGATTCAGGAGCGTCTGCATGGTTCGATCGCGGCGCCGGCGTCAGGCGCGCAGGGCCCTCGCGGTCTCGCGGACCAGCAGGAGCGCCATCAGGAGCAAAACCGCGGCGATGAGCCCGATCACGGACAGGCGGTACCTGCCGATGAGAAGGACGAGCGCCCAGACGGTCATGACGATCATGAACGCCATCGGAACGAGCACGATGCCGGTCCGCTTTCCTCCTTTCTTCAGCCAGAGGGTGATGACGAGGAGCGTGAGCGCCGCGAGGAGCTGGTTGGAGGCGCCGAAGGCGGGCCAGATGACCTTCCACGCCGGGACGGGGTTCCCCTGCGCGTCGCGGAGCGTGATGAGGACGAAGATCGCGGGAAGGACGAGCGTGGCGAGGGTGGACCAGTAGCGCGTCTTCACGCCGGCGAGGCCGAAGAACTCCTCGAAGATGTACCGGCCGAGGCGCGTCGCGGTGTCGAGCGTGGTGAGGATGAAGGTTGAGAGGGCGAGGAGTCCGAACGAGTAGCCGATCCTCTGCGGGACGCGGAGGAGCGCGAGGAAGCGGCTGATGCCGGTCGCGTAGATCTCGAGCGGCGGCTTCCCCGCGAGGGCGTCGTGTCGCGAGATCATGATGACCGTGGCGAGGGCGATGACGGCGATGACCCCCTCGACGAGCATCGCCCCGTAGCCGACGAGCCGCGCGTCCGATTCGCGGTCGAGCTGCTTCGACGACGTCCCCGAGGCGACGATGGAGTGGAACCCCGAGCAGGCGCCGCAGGCGACCGTGATGAAGAGGATCGGGAAGAGCGACCCGAGCTCCGGCGCGGTCCAGTCGACGAAGGCGGGGAAGCTCGCGGGGAAGGCGCCGAAAGAGATGCCGACGAGGCCGCCCAAAACGGAGGCGTAGAGCAGGAACGAGGAGAGGTAGTCGCGGGGCTGGAGGAGGACCCAGACGGGGGTCGTGGAGGCGACGAAGCAATAGACGATGAGGAGGACGGCCCAGACCTTGACCGGGTCGCCGCCGGTGAGGGAGCGGACCGACTCCGCCTGGAGCGGGATGCGCTGGCCGACCCAGACCGCGAGGAAGACGAGCGGCACGAAGACGAGCGATGCGGCGAGCACGGTGAGCCGCAGCCGATAAACGCAGAGGCCGAAGCCGATCGCGAGGGCGATGAAGATGATCGAGGAGACGGCGACCCCGCCGTCCATCGCGAAGGTGGCCGAGGTGAGATCGGTGAAGACGATCAACACATAGACCAGCGTCAGCCAGATGAAGGAGAGGAAGAGCTTGTAGGCGAGGGGGGACATATATTCCCTCGCGATCTCCGCGATCGAGCGCGCCCGGTGGCGGATGGAGACGAAGAGCGTCGCGAAGTCGTGCACCCCGCCGATGAGGATCGAGCCCGCCACGATCCAGACGAGGGCCGGGAGCCAGCCGAAGGCGGTCGCCGCGATGATCGGGCCCACGATCGGCCCCGCCCCGGCGATCGACGAGAAGTGGTGGCCGAGGAGGACCGCCCGGTTGGCGGGCACCCGGTCCACCCCGTCGTAGTCGGTGTGCGCCGGGGTCGGGCGCGTGTTGTCGATCCCGAAGAAGCGGGCGAGGAAGCGGCCGTAGACAAGGTACGCCGCCGCGAAGGCGACGACCGCGGAGAGGAAGACGACTGTCAGCATCGGGCGGCTCCGTAAAAATACCAGTATAGCACGGAACGAGGGGGAGGAGCGGGGTGTAGCTTCTCGGGAAAGTCGGGGCTCACGGGCGTGTCGCAGCCGTCATTCCCCCCTCCGGCGGCAGGCCCGGCCTCTTGCTCCTGAAGGGCGCGGCTCCGGGCGCAGCGCGTCAGGATCGCGTCATCCGCGACGACCCCGCGGCCGCACCTGAGCGCCGAAATCCGACGCTAGGGGCGCGGGTCCCCCCCCTCGCCCGGGAGCGCCGCGGGGGTCCTGGGCTGGATGTCGAGCTGCGCGGGGTCGGGGATCTCGTCCCGCGCGACGCCCATCTCCTGGAATCGGCGGGCGAGCGGGATCAGGCGGCTCTCCAGCGAGGCGACCGCCCGGTTGTAGCCCTTCACTGACTTCTCCAGCGCCTCCCCGACCCCCGAGAAGTGCCCCACGAAGGTGGCGAGCCGCCCGTACAGCTCGCGCCCCTCCTCGGCGATCCGTTCCGCGTTCTCCGCGAGGCGCTGCTGCTGCCAGCCGAAGGCGATCACCTTCAGAAGCGCGAAGAGGATGACCGGGGAGCTGATGAGGACCCGGTTGGCGATGGCGTATTCGAACAGATCCCGGTCCTGTTCGAACGCGGCGGAGAGGGACGCCTCGAGCGGCACGAACATCACCACGATCTCCGGGGCCCGCTCGAACTGGTCCCAGTACGCCTTCCTGCCGAGGTCGTTCACCTTGCCCCGCATCGCCTTGGCGTGCTGCGCGAGTTTGGCGGCGCGCGCGGCCTCCTCCCGCGTCTCCATCGCCTCGAGGTAGGCGTCGAGCGGGACCTTCGAGTCGATCGGCAGGATGCCGCCCTGGGGCAGGCGGATCACCATGTCGGGCCGTCCGGGGCCGGCCTCGGCGGCGGCCTGCTCGTCGAAATCCACGTGTCCCGCCATCCCCGCCATCTCGACGAGGCGGCGGAGCTGGAGCTCCCCCCAGCGTCCCTTGACCGTCGGGGATCGCAGCGCCTGCGCCAGCGTGGTGGTGGTGCTCTGGAGCTGCGCGTGGAGGCGGCCGAGTTCCGTGAGCTGCTGCCCGAGGGCCTGGTACGCCCCCTCGCGCTTGCTCTCGAGCGCCCGCACCAGCATGTCCAGCGACGCGAGGTCGTTGGTGAGCGGCTTGACGAGGTTCTCCAGCGCGCTCCGGGACCGCTGTTCGAGCTGCGCGGAGTTGGCGTGCAACACGTCGCTCGCGCACGCCTTGAAGGCGTCGACGAGCGCCGCGCGGGAGGTCTCGGCCCACTGCAGCTTCTCGGCGTCCGCCTGCAGGGCGGCCCTGAGCCGGGCGCGCTCCTCCCGGTATCTAACAAGCAGCATCAGCGCCCCCGCCAGTGCCAGGCTGAGCGCGATCAGGAGTATCGTCATCATCATGCTTCACCTCCCGTGCCGCTATCATACCCCCCGCGCCGCGTTCCGTAACCGGAAAAATCAGTTTCTTCCGCCCCCGGGGAGCGGCGCGGCTTTGACGCCCCTGCGCGCACCTAGTATAGTAGCCATATGCCCGAGCATGCGGATATCCTCGTCGTCGGCGGAGGACCCGCCGGGATCTTCGCCGCCGTCACCGCCGCGCAGCACGGAGGGAACGCCCTCCGTGTCGCCCTCGTCGAGCACAACCACGTCCTCGGCCGGAAACTCGGAAAGACCGGGAACGGCCGCTGCAACCTCACCAACCGAAATGTGTCGATCGAGCGCTACCACGGCGAGGAGACGCGCTTTCTCCACAACGTCCTGCCGCGCTTCACGAGCGACGATTTGCTCGCCTGGTTCGAGGAGCGCGGGGTGGAGTTCAAGGAGGAGGAGGACGGCCGCGTTTTCCCCGTGACCGACCAGGCCTCCACGATCGCGGACGTCCTGAAGGAGGAGGTCGCGCGATGCGGCGTCGCCGTCTCGCTCGGGAGGCGCGTCGAAGAGGTTGGGCGCGGAAAGGACGGGGGCTTTTTCGCGCGCTGCGCGGGAGGGGGAACATTCCTCTGCCGGAAACTTGTCCTCGCCGCGGGAGGGCCCGCGTACCCGCAGCTCGGCGCCACGGAGGACTGCTACGCCTTCGCGAGAGCGTTCGGGCACACGGTCGTTTCCCCGGCGCCGGCCCTCGTCGCCTTCGAGATCGCGGCCAAATCGCTCTTCGACCTCCAGGGGGTGAAAACGCGCGCGGAGGTGAAGGCATATCAGGGCGGGAGAGTCGCTGCGACGGCCACGGACGAACTTCTCTTCACGCACTTCGGCGTATCCGGCCCCGCGGTCCTGCACGTGAGCAGCTTCGTCACGCGCGGCTTGTGCGCCGCAGCGACGGCGAAGACGGACCTGCCCGGCACGGAGACACTGCTTCGGGTCAACCTTTTCCCCGGCCTGCCGCGCGCGGATGTCGAGAAGAAGATCCTCTCGCTCTGGAAGCGCACCCCGAAGCGCTCCCTCGGCAACAGCCTGATGGGGATCCTCCCGAAGAAACTCCCGCAGGTTCTCTTCCGGAATGTCCTCGGGCTGGACGTGGAGACGCCGTCCGAGAAGATCACGCGTGAGAACCGCACCCGCATCGTGAACGTTCTGACGAATCTCGAGTTGAAGGTCGCCGGGACGCGCGGCTTCCGCGACGCGCAGGTCGTCTCCGGCGGCGTGCGCACGGCGGAGGTGGCGGGGAGGACGATGGAGTCGCGCCTTGCGAATGGCCTCCACTTCGCCGGGGAGGTGCTGGACATCGACGGCGACTGCGGCGGCTTCAACCTCCAGTTCGCCTTCGCCTCGGGATACCTCGCGGGCCTTGCGGCCGCCGCGCGCGCAACGTAAGCGCCCGTCCCGACGAGACCGTCGCTCTTCCGGCGGTCGAGCCGGCCATTCTCGAGGGCGTCTATCCTCCACGACAGGTCCTCCCGGAAGAGTCGGAGATTCGCGTCCGGCCGCCGCGCCAGGCCCGCGCATTCGTGCGGCATCTCCGCTCGACGCCCCCGCGGCACGTCCGCCCCTCCCCACACACCAATCGACCTCTCCGCCTCGGCGAGCCCGGCGCGGGGCGGGGCGGTCCGCCGGCGACGCGCGGCGGGAGTGCGGAGACGGGGGGCGAAAAATATCTGTTGACGGCGGGCCCTATACTGGTATAGTGGTACCAGAATAGTTAGAAATGAGGTATCCATGGCGCAGATGCTCAGGATCTCCGAGGCGGCGGCGCTCGCGATGCACGCGGTGGTCCTGATGGCGGCCGATTCGAAGCGTCCCCTCGCCGTCAGCCGCGCCGCGCGGCGACTCAACGTATCGGGGGCGCACCTCTCCAAGGTCCTTCAGCGCCTGGCGAAGGCCGGCCTCGTGGACTCCATCCGGGGCCCGCGCGGAGGCTTCATCCTCGCGAAGAAGCCGGGGAGGATCACGCTGCTCGAGGTCTACGAGGCGATCGAGGGGCGGCGCGAAAAGAGCGAGTGCCTCTTCGACGGGCGCGGATGCGGCGTGCCCCGCTGCATCCTCGGCGGGCTTCTCGGGAAGGTGGACGCGCAGATCGGGAGGTACCTCGCCGCGACGCGGATCTCCTCCCTGGCGGACCTGTACGCGGGGGACAACGGCGATGAAGAGACGCATCATAAGGATTGACGAGGCCAGGTGCACCGGCTGCGGGCTCTGCATCCCCAACTGCCCGGAGGGGGCGCTGCAGGTCGTCGACGGGAAGGCGCGCATGCTGAGCGACCTGTTCTGCGACGGGCTCGGCGCCTGCATCGGCCACTGCCCGGAGGGGGCGCTGTCGTTCGAGGATCGGGAGGCCGAGCCGTACGACGAGCGGCGCGCGATGGAGAATATCGTGCGGGGCGGGGAGAAGGTCATCCGGGCGCACCTGGCGCATCTGCGGGATCACGGGGAGGAGGGCTACCTGAGGGAGGCGGTCGGATACCTCGAAGAGAGGGGGATACCGGTGCCCTCGGAGGAGAAGCCGGCGCGAAGAGACTCGGCGGCGGCGCCGAAGCCCCGCGTCTGTCCCGGCGCGCAGGCATCGAAATGGGGGATGCCGCGGAAAGGCGCCGGCGCCGGGTCGGCCGGACCGGCAGCCGCGTCCCGTCTCGGCCAGTGGCCGGTGCAGTTGCACCTCGTGCCCGCGTCCGCATCGTTCCTGAAAGGGGCCGACCTGCTCGTCGCCGCCGACTGCGTGCCGTTCGCCTTCGCCGGTTTCCACGACGAGCTCCTCGCGGGCCGGGCGCTTCTCGCGGGGTGCCCGAAGCTCGACGACACGGCCGCGTATCTCGAGAAGCTGACGGAGATCTTCAGGCAGAACGAAATCCGGTCCGTGACCGTCGCCAGGATGGAGGTGCCGTGCTGCGCCGGGATCGTGCGCCTCGTCGGGGAGGCGATGCACGCGGCGGGCGTGGAGATCCCCCTGCAGGAGGTCGAGATCGGCATCCGGGGTGAGAGGAGATGAGCGGATTCAGGTGCCCGGGAACGGAGCGGATCAGGGCGTCGTATCCCGACGAGGTGCCGTGCGCGTGCGGCGGGAAGGTGGAGCTGTGGCCGGACGAGGACGGGGCGCGGTGCCCGGCGTGCGGCCGCACCGCGAAGAGGGAGATCCCCCCCTCCTGCCTCGACTGGTGCGCGGCGGCGAGGGGGTGTGTCGGGGAGGAGCGCTACGCGCGGTACCTGCGCGCGAAACAGCACAGGGCGATTGCGTCGCGGGGGAGGAGGTGAGGCCGTGAAGCCGACGGAGCGGTTGAAGGAGGAGCACCAGGGGGTCAAGCTGATGCTGAGGATACTCAAGAAGGCCGCCGAGAGGATGCACGGGGGCACCGCCGTGCCGCACGAGCACCTCGGACAGATGGCGGAGTTCTTCAGGGTCTTCGTGGATCGGTGCCACCACGCGAAGGAGGAGGAGCTGCTGTTTCCCGCCATGCAGGAGGCGCGCATCCCGGAAGTCGAGGGGTTGATCCGCGCGCTGCGGGAGGAGCACGAGCGCGGCCGCGGCATCGCCGGATCGTTCGCGGACGCCGTCGTCCGCTGCGGCGCCGGCGACCACCGGGCCCCGGCGAAGATCGTCGCCGAGGCGCGCGTCTATCGCGACCTGCTTATCGCGCATATCGAGAAAGAGGACACGGTCCTCTACCCGATGGCCGACGAGAAACTCTCCGGGGAGACGCAGAAGGCCCTTCTCGACGGATTCGAACGGATCGAGGAGGAGCGGATAGGGGCGGGGACGCATGAGAGGTTCCACGGGGTGCTGCGGCATCTGCACAGCGTATACCTGAAAGGGTAGGGGGCACGTACACACACGGAGCGGGCGGCGCATGCCGCGTGCGCGAGGAGGGGGAGATGACACAGGGGATGTTCTGCTACCAGTGTGAACAGACGGCGAAAGGGTCCGGGTGCACCGTGCAGGGGGTCTGCGGCAAGAACCCGGAGACGGCGGCGCTCCAGGACCTGCTCATCCAGGCGGCGAGGGGGATCGGCTGGTACGCGCACCTCGCGGCGGGACAGGGGGCGCGCGACCGCTCCATCGGCGTCTTTACCGTCCGGGCGCTCTTCACGACCATCACGAACGTGGACTTCGACCCCGAGAGGATCGAGGGGCTGATCCGGGAGGCGGCGCGGGTGAAGGAATCCGCGCGCGCGCTCGCGGAGAAGGCGGGGGCGCGGATCCCCGGGGAGGTCCCCGCGGCCGCGAAATGGACGCCGGGGGAGAGCCGTGAGAGGCTCCTCGCGCAGGCGGCGAAGGCCGGTCTCTCGTCTGACCGCCCGGAAAACGAAGATCTGCGCTCGCTCGAGCACCTGCTCCTCTTCGGCCTCAAGGGGATCGCGGCGTACGCCGACCACGCGCACATCCTCGGCAGCGACTCCGACGAAATCTTTGATTTTCTTCACAAGGCGCTCGCGACGCTGGCGGAGGGGAAGGCCGGCGCGGACGAGCTCGTCGGGCTCGTGCTGGAGTGCGGGAAAATCAACATCGCCGTGATGGAGCTCCTCTCGCAGGCGCACCGCGCGCGGTTCGGCGTCCCCGTCCCCACGCCGGTCTCCCTCGGCACCAGGAAGGGGCCGGCGATCATCGTGAGCGGGCACGATCTTCTCGACCTGGAGGAGCTGCTCGCGCAGACGGAGGGGACCGGCGTCAACGTCTACACGCACGGGGAGATGCTCCCGGCGCACGGCTACCCCCGGCTGAAGAGGCACGCCCACTTCGCCGGGAACTACGGGACCGCCTGGCAGAACCAGCAGAAGGAGTTCGCGGCAGCGCCCGCCGCGGTGCTGATGACCACCAACTGCATCCAGCGGCCCGCCGCCTCCTACGCCGACCGGATCTTCACCACGGGGCTCGTCGCGTGGCCGGGCGTCGTCCACATCCCCGACCGGGCACACGGGCGCCCCAAGGACTTCTCCGCGGTGATCGCGCGGGCGAAGGAGCTCGGCGGGTTCGAGGAGAGGCCGGGGAAGACGGTCACGGTCGGCTTCGGGCACGAGGCGGTGCTCGGCGTCGCGGAGACGGTTGTCAACGCCGTGAAGACGGGGGCGATCAGGCGCTTCTTCCTCATCGGCGGCTGCGACGGCGCCAAGCCCGGGCGGAACTACTACACCCGTTTCGCGGAACTCGTGCCGAAGGACTGCGTCATCCTCACACTGGCGTGCGGGAAGTACCGGTTCCACACGCTTGACGCCGGCGACATCGGCGGGGTGCCGCGCCTTCTCGACATGGGGCAGTGCAACGACGCCTACTCGGCGGTGAAGGTCGCGCAGGCGCTCGCGGGGGCGTTCAGCTGCGGGGTGAACGATTTGCCGCTCACCTTCATCCTCTCCTGGTACGAGCAGAAGGCGGTGGCGATCCTGCTGTCGCTGCTCTATCTCGGCATCCGGGGAATGCGGCTGGGGCCGTCGCTGCCGGCGTTCGTCTCCCCGGGGATCCTGAAGGTGCTGGTGGAGCGATTCGACATCAGGCCGATCTCGGGCGATCCGGAAAAGGATCTGGCGGAGGCGCTGGGCGGCAGGTAACCGGCGATCCGCCGGGCGGACATACGTCAACGGAAGGCGGCGTTTGGCCATTGACGCGCCGCGCGTCCGCCCGCACAATGGGCGCGTGTGCGCCGGCGCGGAGGGCTTTGCCATGACGGACTCGTTCAGCGCGGTTCAGGTGACCGATCGGGTGTACTGGGTCGGGGCGACGGATTGGGCGGTGCGCAATTTCCACGGCTACGCCACGACCCGGGGCACCACCTACAACGCCTACCTGATCGTCGCCGACAAGATCATCCTGATTGACACGGTCAAGGCCCCGTTCAGGGACGAGATGTTCGCCCGCATCGCCTCCGTGGTCCACCCCGGGCGGATCGACTATATCATCTCGAACCATTCCGAGATGGACCACTCCGGCTGCCTGCCCGAGACGATCGCCGCGGTGAAGCCCGACGCGGTCTTCGCCTCCGCGATGGGGGTGAAGGCGCTCGCGGACCATTTCCGCCTCGGCCCCGGCCTCGTCGCGGTGAAGAACGGCGAGCAGATGAACCTCGGCGGGGTGAACCTCTCCTTCCACGAGACGCGGATGCTCCACTGGCCGGACAGCATGTTCACCTGGATGCCCAACGACCGCCTCCTCTTCTCGCAGGACGCGTTCGGGATGCACCTGGCCTCCGGCGAGCGTTTCGACGACGAGCTCCCCGCGGATCTGCTGGAGCGGGAGGCGGCGAAGTACTACGCGAACATCCTGATGCCGTTCTCCCCGCTCGTCGCGGCCCTCCTCGGAAAACTGCCGTCCCTCGGCATCTCCCCGCGGATCATCGCCCCCGACCACGGGCCGATCTGGCGGGGCAACGTCGCGGGGATCGTCGAACGCTATGCGGCGTGGGCGAGGCGGACGCCGAGGCGCAAGGCGGTGATCATCTACGACACGATGTGGGGGAGCACGCACCGGATGGCCCGTCTGATCGGCGAGGGGGTCGTCGCGGGCGGGGCGGAGGTGAAGATCCTCCCGCTCGGGGCGAATCACCGGAGCGACGCGGCGACCGAGCTGCTCGATGCGGGCGCCCTCCTCGTCGGCTCGCCGACGCTCAACAACGACATCTTCCCGACCGTGGCGGACGCCCTCTGCTATCTGAAGGGGCTGAAGCCCAAGGGGCTCGTCGGCGCGGCGTTCGGCTCCTACGGCTGGAGCGGCGAGTCGGTGAAGATCCTGAACGGCCTCCTGAAAGAGATGCAGGTGGGGCTCGTCGGCGATGGCGTGAGCGTCCGCTATGTCCCCGATGACGGGGCGCTTGCCGAATGCGCGGCGCTCGGGCGCCGCGTCGCGGAGACGCTCCCCGCAGGCGAGGGGAAGGCGTAGGCGTTCCCTTCCCGCACAGGGGCGCACCGGAGGAGGGATCGGCATGAACAACCTTCTGGTTCGGCGGGGAGCCCTCGTACTCCTCTCGGCGCTTCTCGGGTGCGCCGCGCCCGGGGGGACCGGTGGGAAGGCGCCGGGACTCTGTCCCGCCTGCAAGGTGAAGGTGGTCATGCACCGGTTCCGGCGGCTGAGGGTGCCGGCGCATACGCACGTCACGTACCTCTGTCCTGTATGCGAGAAGGGGTGGACCGGAAAGACGGGGGACGGCCCCTGCGCGGTCTGCCCCGCGTGCGGCACAACGGTGAAGGAGTGCCCCGGCTGCCGCGGGAAGGGAGCGGCGCATCCCGACCATGACGGATGAGTCGTCGATTCGGCCCCGCGAGGGCCGTCACGCGCACCTGCATTTCCTCCGGGGGAGGGAGAAGGGGCAGCGCCGGCTCGGCGCCTGTGTCGCCATCACGCTCGCGGCGATGGCGGTGGAGTGCGTCGCCGGCATCCTCGCGGGGAGCCTCGCGCTCGTCAGCGACGCGGGGCACATGCTCACGCACGGCTTCTCCCTGATCGTCAGCTATTTCGCCGTCGCCGTCGCCCGGCGGCCGGCCACGGACCGGAGAACCTTCGGTCTGTACCGCGTCGAGATCCTCGCCGCCCTCTTCAACGGGGCGACCCTCCTCGTCATCACCGGCTTCATCGTCTGGTTCGCGGTGAAGCGGCTCATCGACCCCGTCCCGGTGGCCGGGGGCTGGATGCTGGCGGTGGCCGTCGTCGGCCTCGGGGTCAACGTGGCGACCACGCTCATCCTCCGGGAATCGGCGCGCGACGATCTCAACGTCCAAAGCGCCTTCGTCCATATGCTCGGCGACCTCTTCTCGTCGGTCGTGGTCAGCGGCGGGGCGCTGGTCATCATCCTGACGGGCTGGAACTGGATAGACCCGCTCCTGAGCGTGCTGGTCTGCGCCCTGATCCTCGCCTGGGCGTACCGGCTCATCCGGCAGTCGGTGGAGATTCTTCTCCAGTCCACGCCGGAGGGGGTGGATATCCCCGCCATCGCCGAACGGCTCTCCCGCGTGGAGGGGGTTCGGCGCGTCCACGACGTGCACGTCTGGACGATCACGTCGGGGCTTCACTCGATGAGCGGCCACATCGAGATCGACGACATGCCGATCAGCAGGTCGACCGCCATCCTCGACGCCGCGGGGAAAATCTTGAAGTCGGAGTTCGGCATCATCCATTACACGATCCAGATCGAGTGCGGGGAGTGCCGGCACAAGATGGAGCACTGATTCCCTGAACGAGGGATGCGGCCGGCCGGGAGGCGCCCGATCCCGGGGGATCGAAGATGCGCGAGGGCACGGGGGCGCGATGAGGCGCAGGATACGGATCACGGGGCTCCACTGCGCCTCCTGCGTGCGAAGGGTCGAGGAGGCGCTCCTCGCCGTCCCCGGGGTCTCGTCGGCGCGCGCGGACCTCGTCTCGCGCGAGGTGACCGTCGACTGCGATCCCGCCGCCGCGGAGCCCGGCGCCCTCGAGCGGGCGATCGAGGGGGCCGGCTTCGGTGTGCTGCGGGCAGACGGCGGGGGGGAGGAGGCGGCGGAGCGGGAGCGCCTCCGGGAGACGGCCGGCCTCCGCGCGCGCGTCCTCGTCTCGGCGGCGTTCGCGGTTCCGCTCCTCTGGGTCTCGATGGCGCCGATGGCGGGGATCAGCCTCCCGCCGTGGATCGCCCGGCACGGCGCGCTCATCCAGTTCATCTTCTGCGTCCCGATCGTCGGGGCGGGTCTCCCGCTCTTCAGGCGGGGGCTCCTCGCGATCCTCCGCACCGGCCGCGCCACGATGGACACCCTCGTCGCCCTCGGCGCCGGCGCGGCGTTCCTCTTCAGCGTCGCGGAATCCCTCCGCCATCCCGCGTCGGGCCCGGCGCACGGCGGCGGGCACCTCTACTACGAGACGGCCGGGATGCTCATCGCGTTCATCCTCCTCGGCCGCTGGCTCGAGGCGGCGGCGAGGGGCAAAACCTCGTCGGCCCTCCGCCTCCTCGTCGGCCGGGAGTCCCGGACCGCGGTCGTGCGCACGGCGGGGGGCGAGACGGCGGTGCCGGTGGAGGAGGTCGTCCCCGGCGACGTCGTCGTGGTGAGGCCGGGGGAGAAGGTGCCGGTGGACGGCCGGGTAAAGGACGGGGAGTCGTGTATCGACGAGTCGATGGTCACGGGGGAGCCGATGCCGGTCCCCAAGCGCCCGGGGGACGAGGTGACGGGAGGCACGATCAACGGCCCGGGCTCGTTCACCTTCGAGGCGACCAGGACGGGGAGCGACACCTTCCTCGCGCACGTGGTCGCGCTCGTGCGCGAGGCGCAGGCGTCGCGGGCGCCGGTGCAGGAGCTGGCGGATTCTGTCGCGGCGTATTTCGTCCCCGCGGTCCTCCTCGTCGCCCTCGTCTCGTTCGCGGTCTGGATCGGCGCCGGGCGGGGGCTCGGGTTCGCCCTGACCGTCGCCGTCTCGGTGCTCGTGGTCGCCTGCCCCTGCGCGCTCGGTCTCGCCACCCCGACGGCGGTCGTCGTGGGCGTCGGGATGGCCGCCGCGCGCGGGATACTGGTCAAGAGCGCCGCCGCGCTCCAGACCGCCGCCCGCGTGGACACCGTCGTCTTCGACAAGACCGGCACGCTCACCCTCGGCGCGCCCGTCGTCACCGATGTAACGCCGCTCGGCGGGCGCGGCGCGCAGGAGGTCCTGCGTCTCGCCGCCGTCGCCGAGAAGCGCTCCGAGCACCCGCTCGGCGGCGCGATCGTCGCCGAGGCGCGCGGGCGGGGGATCGAACCGCCGGATCCTGACTCGTTCGTCTCGCGGGGGGGGCGGGGCGTCGAGGCGTCGTATGGCGGGACCGCCCTGCTCGTCGGGAGCGCGGCGCTCGCCCGCGAGCGGGGGGTCGACCTGTCGGCGGCGGAGGAGGCGCTCGCCGCGCGCGAGGCGGAGGGGAAGACCGCGGTGCTTCTCGCCGCGGACAACGTCGCGGCGGGCGTCATCGCCGTCGCCGATACGGTGAAGGAAGGCGCCGCGGAAACGGTTGCGGCGCTCCGGGCGGCGGGGAAGGACGTCGCGATGATCACCGGCGACAACGCGCGAACCGCCCGCGCGGTCGCGCGGGCGGTCGGGATCGACCGGGTGCTCGCCGGGCTGCTGCCCGCGGAGAAGGCGGAGGAGATCCGGCGGCTCGGGGCCGCGGGCCGGACGGTCGCGATGGTCGGGGACGGGATCAACGACGCCCCCGCGCTCGCCGCGGCGGGGCTGGGGATCGCGCTCGGCTCGGGGACCGACGTGGCGCGGGAGGCGGGGGGGATCGTGCTGGTGAGGGACGATCCGCGCGACGTCGCCGCCGCGCTCGGCCTCGGGAGGCTCGCGATGCGGAAGATACGGCAGAACCTCTTCGCCGCGGTGATCTACAACCTCGCGGCGATACCGGTCGCCGCGGGGGTCCTCTACCCGGCCGCGGGCATCCTGCTCCACCCGGCGCTCGCCGCGGCGGCGATGGCGGCGAGCTCGGTCTCCGTGGTGTCGAACTCGCTGTCGATGCGGCGGGCCTGGAGAAGATGACAGGCGGGGCGGGAGGAGCGGAAAGGAATCCTTCGGGCCCCATGGGTTGTACGGGACCTGGTGCGCGAAGGGCTAGAAATCTATCGGCGCGTCGTCGAGGAAAAGACGGTTGATGGCGGCGTTGCCGGAGGAGTCCACGGCGGCCTCGACGGCGACCCTGCCGCCGCCGCGGGGCCGTTCGAGCTCCCGCGACTTCCCCTCGGGGACGTAGTAGCTCTCGATGCCGTACTCGACCTCCGCGACGTTCTTCCGCTCGACGGAGGCGATCGTCGCGGAGACGAGGACGCGCTCCTCATCGTTCCCTCTCCATCGGAGATTCCCCCCGAACGCTTTCTTCTTATCCTTGTCGATACCCCAAAAACGCGGCATCCAAGGCCCCTTCCCGAACCTCACGAACGGCACGTACACCGTGTCCCCCGGCTTCCAGCCCCTCCCCCGGTGCGCGATCCGCTCCGCATCCCGCACTGCATCCGGATGTTTCTCCAGCCAGCCCTCTTCCGTCACGTCCGCGAACTCCTTGAGCGCCGTGATCCGCTCCGAGCGCACTCCCTGGACCGTCCCCCGGACGATCACCCTCCCCGCAGACACGGCGGCCGGTTTCTCCACAGACGCGCCATCGACCTCCCAGACCTTCCCCTTCGGCGCGAGCGCAACGTAGACGATGCTCCCCTGCGCCGGGGTGCGGTCGGAGGGGAACTCGACGGAGGAGATCTTGTACCGGAGGCGGGCGTACTCGCCGCGGAACAGGTCGTGCGGGTCGACCGGGGCGGTCTCGAGGAGGACCTTCGTGCCGGTCGAGAGGATGCGGGCGTTCGACCGGATCATCAGGCAGAGGAAGGCGATCTGGGCCAGGATGCATGCGCAGAAAAGCAGCCGCCGGTTCATGCCTTTCCCCTGATCGTATGGATGATCTTCTTGCGTTGTCGTTCCATGGAAAACGCCCCCGCGAGGAGGACGGCGCCGGTGGCGATGAAGAACGCCGAGCGCGGGAGGTAGTTCCATCCCCAGTCGCAGTAGCGGGTGAAGAACTGAAGGGCGAAGAAGGCGAAGCCGAGGTTCACCGCATGCGGCTCCTGCCGCCCGTACCCGAAGGCGATGAGGGCGACGGCGAGGGCGAGCATCATCGCGTTGGAGAGGAGGCCGGTGGAGACGGAGGAGTCGAGGCCGAGGGAGAGCATCCCCCCCGCCGCGAGGAGGATGAAGGTGAAGAGGAGTTCTCCGTCGCGCGCGCGCCCCTGCGGCCTCAAACGCACCCGGGAGACGGTGAAGGCGGTTGCGAAGGCGCCGAGGTACAGCGCGCAGAGGACGGCGAGGCACCGCCAGAACGCGGGAGGGATCGGGCGCGCGATCAGCTTCGCGAGTTCTGACGCCGGCCATCTGAAGCTCATCGTGTAGAGCACAACGAAGAGAACGACGCTCCCCAGCGCCGTGAATACCCTTCCGAACCGCGCAGCGGACGGCGAGAGGGAGTGCAGGAGGCCGAGCGCGTAGAGGAGGAGGCCGAAGACGAAGTAGGGGAGGACCATCAGGGGGAAGAGGGTCGAATCGCCGGAAGACCACCAGCGGTGCGCGATCTCCGGCTGCCGGAGGCACCAGGCCAGCGGCCCGGCGCCGAGCCAGACCGCGATCCCAACGAGACTGACGAACAGGGCGCCCGCCGATCTCTTCCTGTAGCAGAACGGAAAGACGAGCGCCGCCGCCATCGCGAGGTACGGATAGTTCGGGTAGCCGAAATAGGACGCCTTCCAGACCGCCCACGCCGAGAGGAGGGCGGAGGAGAGCGTGAGGATCGTCTCCATCCCGAGGAGCCACGCGACGGGGAGGATGCCGAGCGCCCAGTAGAGGAGGCCGTTCTGGTCGCGCGAGGAGATGTTGTAGATCTGCGCCACGAGCCAGATGCCGCCGCCGAAGAGGAGGGAGCCGAGGAAGAGGAGCGCCGCGCCGAGCCTCGGGAAGCTGCGGTCGTATTTCAGCGAGTAGCCGATGGCGTTCACGGTGAGGATCGTCAGGAAGACGAGGCCGAGCTTCGTCGGACGGGGGATGAGGCCCCAGTTGGAGGCGATGAGAAGGATGACGCCCGCGCCGAGGAGGAGGGCGCCGATGGTGGATATCGCGGCGATGAGCTTGGAGGGGGAGACGCCCCGGCCGATCGAGTCGAGATCGTAGCGATCGGCGATCCGGCGCGCCTGTGCGGGGGTGAGGAGGCCGTCCCGGCTCCAGGCGGAGAGTTCGTCCTTCAGCCGCGAGAGGAACGCGTTCGATGGTCCGCGGTGCATGGCGCCTCCGGCGCAGTCCGTATGTACAAGTATACGCGCGGGCGCACGTGGGGCAAAGGAAACTTGAAAAGGCGAGAAAGGTGAGAAGGGTGTGACGGGGGGGAGGGCGGGAAATGGTGCGTCTCTCAGACGCCGGGGCGCGGGGAGAGGAAGTCGCGGGGCGTCAGCGCGGCCAGTTCCCCCAGCGGCTCCGCCGGCGCCGCCGCGCCCGGCCTGTCGGGGCCGTGCACCGTCCCGTCCCAGTCGATCCAAATCCGGCGCGGGGGAAGGCGCCACGTCCCCGGCGGAGGGAGGTCGAGAACGGGGCGCGAGGCGCCCAGCCCCCTCAGCACCTTGCCGAACGTGTCGAGGTTTTTCGACACGCGCGACGCCTCAGGCGTTTCGCCGGAGACGGGGAGAACGACGAGGCGGTCGGTGCCCGCGGCGACGAGGGCGCAGACGGCCCCCTCGTCGAGGAGAAGCCCGTTCGTCACCACGCAGACCTCCTTGCCGTACGAGCGGGCGGAAAGGAGCATCCCCCTGAGCCCCGCGTGGAGGAGCGGGTCGGAGCGGCCCGCGAAGAAGACCCGGCGGGCGTAGGGAAACGTCAGTCGGGCGAGGCGGCGGAACAGTTCGGGGGAGAGGATCGGGGGGGGCGCGCCGGGGCCCGCGCACTCCACGCAGACCGCGTCGAGCGGCTCGAGGCCGCGCCCGCGCCAGCGGGCGAGCGCGATCTCTGGGTGCCGAAGGCAGAGGCGGATAGTGTAGAGGCGACTGTTCAGGGATCGCCGCATCGCTCCTCCCCCACGGAGGATAGCACCGCGGCGAGGGGTGTCAACCCGATAAAGCGACCGGGACCAAGGCGCCCGGGGGCCTGCGGCGCACGGCGTCCCTGTCGGCCCCGAGCGGGTTGGTTTGTGCCGGGGGATCTCCGAGGGCTGCGCCTCCCGGCATGTCTACGGGGAAGCCCCCCGGCGCTGTTTCCGTTTGGCGGCGGGAGCGGCGAGCTTGTGGGCGGTCATCTTCTTGTAGAGGCCGAATCGGCTCAGGCCGAGCGAGGAGGCGGTGCGGCTGATATTGCCCCCGCACTCCACGAGGGCGCGCGCGATCAGGTCCCGCTCCAGCGCCCGGAGCCTGCTCCTCAGGGATGTCCCGGGAGCCGACGGCGGCGTCCAACCGCCGCGGCGCTGCCGCCTGATCTTCTCCGAGAGGTCCGTCTCGGACACCGCGGCGTCCCCCGGGTGCAGCGCGACGATTCGCGCGATCTCGTTTTCGAGCTCCCGCACGTTGCCGGGGTACTCGTACGCGACGAGCAGTTCCATCGCCTCGCGGGTGAACCCCTCCATCCGTTTCCCGGATCTGTCCGCGTACCGCGAGAGGAAGAACGAGGCGAGGCGCGGGATGTCGCCGCGCCGCTCCCGGAGCGGCGGAACCCGTATCGGGATGACGTTCAGGCGGTAGAACAGGTCCTTGCGGAAGTTTCCCTCGGCGACCTCCTCCTCGATGCGGCGGTTGGTTGCGGAGATGATCCGCACGTCCAGCGCGCGCTCGCGCGTGCCGCCGACCGGCCGGACGGCGCCGTCCTGGAGGAAGCGGAGGAGCTTTGCCTGCACCGCGGGGGAGCAATCGACGATCTCGTCGAGGAAGACGGTGCCCCTGTCCGCCATCGCGAGGAGGCCGCGCGTGCTGCGCAGGGCGCCGGTGAACGCGCCGCGCACGTGTCCGAATAGCTCGCTCTCGAGAAGCGGCTCCGGGAGCGCGGCGCAGTTCTGCGCGATGAAGACGCGCTCTCGTCGCGGGCCGTGGGAGTGGATCGCCCGGGCGATCAGCTCCTTTCCGGTGCCGGTCTCGCCCTCGATGAGGACGGCGGAGGTCCCCGCCGCGGCCTTCTCCACGAGACGGAAAAGGTCTCGCATCGCGCCCGTGGTGCCCGCGATGCTCAGGAAGTGGGCCTCGTTGGAGGGGTGCGTGCGCGCGCGCCTTCCGGCGGAGGGGAACGCCTGGCGGAACGGAGATGAGGCTTTCACAGGGCCGTCCTCGCAGGATGGGCCGCCTGATGGAGCCGCGCGCCATGCTTCGGGAGGGTCGCCGTGGCGAGCGAAACAGGGCACCGTGGCTACAGGCGCACCCACGACAACCGCATATTTATAACCTCCGCCTGCCGGGAAGTCAAGCGAAATCTTGGCAGTGTCATTTAAGATCCAAAAGTGCACACCTTTTCAAGGATTTAAGGTTGAAAAGTGCACACCTGGAAAGTGCCATAATCCACGCCTCGAAAGCTTGACGGCGAAATCTTGACATGCGTCGGCACCGGCAATGTGTCCCGTCACGTCCACCGTATCGGCACGGCATCCCTGGATTTCTGAATGACAACCCGCGGGGCGGATGAAGGGGCGCGCGGACTCCCGGACCGGCGGCCGGGCGGCTCCCGGGCCGGCAAATCGACGGCTTCCCCGTCGAATGGCCGGATCCGGCGGAAGAACCGATGCCGCGCGACGTCCGCCGGTATTCCGACGACGGCCGGCGCGGCGTCCGCCCCCCGCCGTCCATGGAAACGCATCGACGGGAGGGTACGATCGCCCGGTGCTGCGTCTTGTGCCCCGCCCGGCGCGTCTGCTACAATGCCGCTCCGTCCCGGGAGGGAACAAGACGATGGACACGCGGATCAGGATCGCGATCGACGGGCCGGTGGGGTCCGGGAAGAGCACGGTGGCCAAGCGCGTGGCGCGCGCGATGGGGTACACCTATATCGACACGGGAGCGATGTACCGCGCCCTCGCCCTGAAGGCGAAGCGAAAAGGGATTTCGTGGGACGACGCGGACGGGATGACGGCGCTCGCCCGCTCGACATCGGTCGCGCTCGAACCCGCCGGGGCGGAGGACGAGACGAGCGTGGTCCGCCTCGACGGGGAGGATGTGTCGCGGGCCATCCGCGAGACGGAGATCGGCGGCGGGGCGTCGAGGATCGGAACCATCCCCGGCGTGCGCCGAGCCCTCGTCGAGATGCAGCGCACAATGGCGACGGCGGGCGGCGTGGTGATGGAGGGGCGCGACATCGGCACCGTCGTCCTCCCGGACGCGGAGCTGAAGATATTCCTCTCCGGATCCGTCGAGGAGAGGGCGCGCAGGCGGTTCCTCGAACTCCAAGGCAAGGGCAAGACGCCGGTGATGGCCGAGGTGATCGAGGAGGTCAGGGCGCGCGACCACCAGGATTCGACCCGCGCCGACAGCCCCCTGAAGAAGGCCGACGACGGCGTCGAGGTGGACACGACGGCGATGACGCGGGAGCAGGTGGTCGAGGAGATCGTGCACAAGGCGCGGGATCGCGCCCGCGCCTGAACGGCGCCGCGGCGCACCTCCGCGTTCCCCGTCCCCGCCCTCAGAGGCGGATGGGCGTCTGCGCCCCCGCCGCGGCGGCGACGCAGACCCGGTTGCGGCCGCTGCGCTTGGCCGCATAGAGCGCCTCATCGGCCCGCTTGATCAGGTCGTCCGCGGTGTCGAACTCCGAGAGCTCGGCGACGCCCAGACTCATGGTGACCGCGTACCTTCTCTCCTCGTGCACGAACGGGTGTCGTGCCACCTCGGCGCGCAACCGCTCCGCCGCCACCCGCGCCTCCGCCAGCGTCGTGTCGGGCAGCACGAGGATGAACTCCTCCCCCCCGTAACGTCCCGCGATGTCGAGCGTGCGGCACGACGAGCTGAGCACCTTCGCCGTCTCCCTCAAAACGAAATCCCCGTCCAAGTGCCCTCCCGCGTCGTTCACCTGCTTGAAATGGTCGAGATCCGCCATGATGAGGGAGAGCGGCGAGCGGAGCCGCCGCGACTCGGAGATCTCGGCGTCGAGCAAGAGGCGCACGTGGCCCACCAGATGGAGGCCGGTGAGGCCGTCGGTCGTGGCGAGATAGAGGAGACGCGCCCGCTCGATCGAGATGGAGATCTCGCGGTGGATGCTCATCGCGAGGTAGGCGCCGAGCGCCGCGGCGAGCGGGAAGAAGACCGCCGTATGGACCCTGAAGCGGAGATACATGACGAGGCAGAAGGCGAGGTAGCAGGCGCAGCCCGCGAGCGTTGCGGCCATCGCCGTCGCGGGTCTCAGGCGGGAGGCGGCGAGACTCACGATGAATCCCGTTATGAGGATGGCGGCGAGATTGCGGCTCCGGGGGAGCGGGGTCACGAAACGGCGCGCCAGTATCTGGGAGACGATGGTGGCGTGGACGGCGATCGAAGGCGCCGTTCCATCGAACGGCGTCCGTATGGCATCGTAGGCGCCCGGCATCGTCGGGCCGACGAGGCAGATGCGGCCCCTCAGCTCCTCGAGCGGCACGCGGGGCCGGTCTCCTTTCCCGGCGTGCGCGGCGGACTCGAGGACGTCCGCGAGCGAGTAGCGGTGGAACGAGCGCGCCCAGGGGCCGTTCCAGTCGATGACCATCGTGCGGGCGTCATCCGTCGGGATGGAGAGCGCGGATCCGCCGGGCAGGCCTATCTCGATCTGGCGGGAAGACGGGTCCCCGCCGCAACGCGCAGCCGCGCCGAAGCGGTCGCGCGCGATGAGGAGGCCGAGCTGCCAATGCAGCGCATCCTCGAACGGGATGCCGAGGACGACGCGGCGGGTGACGCCATCGGGGTCGGCGGGCATGTTCACGATCCCCTCGGCCTTCGCCGCCTCCCGCAACGGGGGGATATTGCGGATCAGGCGGACGTACCGGTTGCTCTGCGGGTCGCTCTCAAGGACGCAGGGGAGGTAGACCGTCCCGGCGCGCCGGATCGCCGCGGCGAGCGCGAGATCCCTCTCCTGGACGCTCTCCTCGCTGAAGAATACGTTGGTGCCCACCGCCGCGGCGCCCGCGTCGGCGAGGATGTCGACAAGCCTCGCGTAGACGTCGCGGGGAAGCGGCCACACACCGACGGACTGCGCGCTCTCCTGGTCGATGGCGATGATCGCGATCTCGGGAGGGGGAGGGAGCGGGCCGCGGAGCCGGGTCGCGAAATCCCCAAAAAAGAGATCGAAGGATTTAAAGACGCCCAGGGAGTAGAGAAGCGCGGCGACTGCGGTGACCGCAAGCCCCCAGAAGATCTCCGCACGGCTGCATTGCATCTCCTTCCGGCGGCGTTTCTTCAGCAATCGCCTGGGCATACGGTGCCTCGCCATCCGGCCTGACGGCCCGCACTAGATATCGTTATTGTATCGCAAGAGAGGGGGGATGCGGCATAAAGAGCGGAGATGCACATAACGTGAAATTCAACGCGGGATCCCGCGATTCGAAAGAGGGAAGCGGGTGTCCCGTGAGAATGCCGCGGCGGTGCCCGGCGCAGGGTGCGGGCGGGGCCTGGAGGCCCCGGTTGACGGAGAGGCGCGGGAGGTGGATCTGCGGTGCGGAACTGCCGGCGCGGGCGCATGCAGCGGGACGGGGTCGGCCTTCCGACGGGCCGCTTCGACCGCCGGGATGCGGATGGTCCATCCACCCCCCGCGGCCGCCGGTAGTGCGGCCTTGCATGCGCGGGGTGGCGGGCGGAGCCGCCGGTCGAGACGGGGGACGGATTCGTCTTCGGCTTTGCGTGTACGGGGCGGCGTGACGATGCCGGCGTCGCCAGAAGGGCGCGGACGGCGGAGCGGGGCGGCTCGGTGCGCCCACGAACGGCGGGGCGATGCGTTGATACCGGCGTGCGACGGGAATCAGCGCGGCTTCTCCGTGTAGTCGAGCAGCAGCCGTTTCCTGAATCCCCCGCGTGCGAGGCGTTTCCTGCGCACGATCCGCTCGAATGCATCCGGACCAACGCCGAGGAGGCGCCGGAACGAGTCGAGGAGCTCGCGGAGGTCGGCGAGTTCGTTCAAGACCGCGTCGCGCCCGCGCGCTTCGACGAGTTCGCGGGCTTCCTCGAGGACCTTCTCGCGCAGGGCGCGCGCGTAGGCCGTCGGGGAGAGCGTACGCGTCCGGCAGCGAAGGCCGCCCGCGGCCACGATCTCCGGGATGCGGTCCCTGACGAGCTTGCGGTAGTAGGTGCGGGGCACGGGACTCTCCTTTGCCGTCTCTCCGCCGCGCGAGGCGGCCGTTGTGAAACGGCGGGGCCGCCGGAAGACCGGGGTTTCAACCTTGCGCCGGGTGCGGCACACGCCGCCACGCCGGGACGGTGCGCCCCGTCATCGCCGCGTGAGGTAGATCACGTCGCCCGCCCTGACCGTGTTCGGGTTGGCGATATTGTTCTCGCGCGCGATGCGGCTCATCTCGCCGGCGTCGCCCAGTTCGCGCCGGCAGATGGTCCAGAGGCTTTCGCCCTTCTTGACCGTGTAGGAGACGCGGTCGCCGGTCTCTCCCGCCGAGGCGCGCACGTCCCTCCCCGCGGCGGAGACGACCGGGGCCGGCGGGGGCCCGAGCGCGAGCGTCGACGCCTCCACGAACTGCATCTCCACGGGGAGGCTCGTCCCGGAGGAGGCCGCGGCGGCCTCCACCTCCTCAGCCGAGGCTTTCCCCTCGGGGGCGGCGAAGCCCGCTGTGGCCGCGTCCGCCACCTGCGGAGGCGGCGGGGCCGCGGCCGACGCGACCGTCTCCGCGCAGGTCAAGGCGGCTTCCGCCTCGGGGACGGGCAGGAAATCGGCGTCGCGCGGGGCGGGTCCCTTGGCGACATCGACCAGCGGGACGGTCTCCCGCGCCGCGACGAAAACCTCCGCCTGCGATTCGCCGGCCTTCGGGGGAGCCGAGTGGCGGGCCTTCATCGAGATGATGAAGATGAGGAAGACGCAGAGTCCCGCGCAGAGGCCGCGGAGTATCTGCTGGTTCTGCGTGACGCGGTGCAGTTTCGTCTGCGTCGTGCGATACGCGAGGTCGCGCTCCTCGAGTTCGGCCTCGAGGGTGCGTATCCGCTGAAGGACGGCGGGCTGCTCCTCCGCGGCCGTCCCCGCGCCTTTCGCGGCGGATTCCGCCGCCTCGTCGAGGGCGCGTTGGAGCCGGTCGATCCGCTGGTGGAGTTCGGCGAGTTCCGCGGCGTGGCCGCGGCCGGCGTCCTCGAGCCGGAGACGCGCCTCCGCGAGCTCCGCGACGAGCGCGGCCGCCTCCCCGCGCGCCTCGTCGCGCTCCGCGGCGGCGCGCTCGAGATTCGCGCGGGCGCAGCGCGACTCGCGAAGCTCTTCCCTGAGCCGTTCGATCTCGGCGCCGGCTTCCGCGTCCGTGCCGCCGGCGGGCTCCCCTCCGTCGGCCTGCCGCGCCCGGCGCGTCTCCGCGAGAAGCGCCTCCTTCTCGCGCAGCTCCTCCTCGAGCCTCTCGATTCTCTGGAGCGCATCCTCGTTTTTGGGCGCCGCCTGCGCGGGAGCGGCCTTGAGCGTGGCGATGAGCGCCTCCTTCTCTTCCAGCGCCGAGGAGAGGCGGGCGAGCTTGTCCTGCGCCTTCGCCTCCGTCTCCTTCAGGCGCGTCTTGAGAAGGGCGACCTCGGCCTTCTTATCCTCGATCTCCTTGAGCAGGCCGTCGGCGATGGAGTCGCTGCGCCCGTCGCCGGAGGAACGTTCCGTGTCGCCCTTGAGGGCGAGCACCTCCTCCTCCTTGGCCGCGAGGAGAAGGCGGAGCTGCTGGATGATCGTTTCCTGGTCCTGCATTAGATCTTCCATCGACGGAGCCCTCCCTTGTCGGAAGGCACACAGGTAGGGAGAATCAGGGGAGCGGTGTTAGGGGGCACCGGTCTGAAACTTGAGATCCGCGCCAGCGTATCCTGTTGTTTCCAGATTCGCACAAATGGTAGCATACCCTATCCGATCGGGCAAGGAAAAAATCGTCTTTTTTCATTCCCTGCCGGCCCGCGACAGGAGGGCGACCGCCGCCGTGAAAAAGGCAGACCTGAAACCGTACTGCGGCGCCGTGCTCCGGCGCGGCTGCGGCCGAGCCGTCGTGATTCCCGCCTCGACCGTGACAACCGCCGCCTGGGTGCGCTACAAGTGCCGCTGGGGGTGTCCCGGCTGCGGCTGGACGCTGATGTGCCCGCCGCACTCCCCCACGCCCGCGGAGACCGCCGAGCTCGTACGCTGCTACCGGCGCGCGATCCTTCTCCACAGCCCCGAGCACCGCCGCCTGAACAAGGCCGCCGTATGGCTCGAGCGCGAGCTCTTTCTCGCGGGGTACTACAAGGCGTGGGCGATGGGGTCGGGGCCCTGCCGCCTCTGCACAACGTGCGCCCTCGACAAAGGGTGCAGGCATCCGGACCTCGCGCGGCCCGCGATGGAGGCGTGCGGCGTGGATGTCTTCGAGACCGCGCGCAGAAACGGCTTCCGAGTCGACGTGGTCAAAACCCGCCGGGACCGGCAGGACTACTTCGCCCTGGTGCTGGTGGACTGAACGGCGCCGTCCCTTCGCGTTGCGCGCGGCAACGGCGTGGTGCGGCGTTGAAAAGGAGGGGCGTCGGGGGTGTGTGCCGCGGGGGGGGGCGGAAAGGGCAACGACGCCGGCGACCTGATGCGGCGGGTCGCGGGGCTCCGCCGGGAGCTCTCCTGCCTGGATCCCGCCTCGCTCGCCGCGCGGGCGGGGGGGCGGTGGCGCGCGGCGGGCCCGGGCGCGGGTGAGATCCTGCTCGCCGTCTGGAGAAAGGAGGTTTCGGTCTCCATCCCCGGCTTCGTCGCCCGGGATCCGTCGACCGGGAGGGAGTGCGATCCGGGGACGCAGGCGCTCCTGGCCTACCATCTCCGTCTCACCGACGGCTCGCCGGCGGAGGGGCGATGGGTCTCGTTCTCGGAGCTCCCCGACGGCGCGTTCTACTCCAGGGCCTTCCAGGGCTACACGGGCGACGCGATCATCCGCGCCTTCGGCCGCGACCTGCCCCTGCTCGGGCGCGCCGCGGAGAAACTCGGCGGCGCACGCGAACAGGAGGGAGACCTCTCCTACTCGTACCGCCCGCTCCCGCGGATCCCGATCCTGCTCGTCTGCTGGCGCGGCGACGAGGAGTTCCCCCCGTTCGCGAAACTCCTTTTCGACGCCTCCGCGCCGCGCCATCTCCCGACCGACGTCTGCGCCGTCCTCGGCGGCACGCTGGCGCGGCGGCTCGCCAGGATGCGGGGGGATTTCGATGGAACCGGCGGCGCGGGATAGGATAGAATGCGTACGCGGCTTCTCCGTTACGGGAGGTGGTCGATGAGACGGATCGGCGTGATCGCCGCGGCGCTGCTCGCACTCCCCGCGGCGGGGCGGGCGAGGACGGTGAATATAGAGTACATCCTCGACTCCTCCGGGAGCATGCACGGACTCGTCGGCGGGGAGACGAAGCTCGACATCGCCAGGAGAACGCTCCTGGATCTCCTAGGGCGGCTTCCCCGCGACGCCGCGGAGGTCGAGCTGAACGTGGGGCTCCGCGTCTACGGGCACCGGACCGGCGACCGGGAGGATCCCGCCGTCGGCTGCAAAGACACCGCGCTCGAGGTTCCCCTCAACGGCGTCGACGAGGCGGCGATCAGATCCAGGGTCGAGGGGCTGCGGGCGCGCGGGAGGACGCCGATCGAGTACGCGCTCCGGGAGGCGGCGAACGACTTTCCCGCGGGACCGGGGCACGACAACATCGTGATTCTGATCAGCGACGGCAAGGAGACGTGCGGCGGCGACCCGTGCGCGGCGGCGAAAGCGCTCCGCGAGGCGGGGGTGGGGCTGCGGATCCACGTGGTCGGCTTCGACATCAAACCGGAGGAGCGGGCGGAGCTGGAGTGCATCGCCAGGGAGGGCGGGGGGGGCTATTTCCCCGCAGACTCCGCGGCGGGGCTCGCAGAGGCCCTCACGAAGGCGCAGTCGCGGGCGCTGAGAGAGGAATCCGAATCGGTCACCGTTAGGGTCGCCTCCGCCGGGACGCTCCGTTTCGATCCCGCCGATTGGGTGGCGCGGGATCCGTATACGGTGAAGATCGTCTCCGCGGCGGACGGGCGCGAGGTAGCCGCCCGGAAGGGGACCCTCGCGGATATTTCGCTACCCCCCGGCGCGTACCGCGTCGTCTGGCGCCAGACCGAGCACGGGACGAACGACATCGACCTCGGCGGGGAGGTGGCGGTCAAGGCGGGGGAGACCGCCGTGGTCCGGCTCAACACCGGCATCCGCCTTGTTCCCGCGCGTTGGATCGCGTCCCCCCCGTGCCAGTGGACGCTCAAGGATCCCGCGAGCGGGAAGACGATTGTCCGGGTCCGCGGGACGTGGGACGCCGTCCCCGCACCCGTCGGGGTCTACTCGCTCTGGTACCGGCAGTGGGAACACGGCTCCAGCGAGATGTGCCTGGCGAGATCGGTGACGATCGCCGACGGGAAATGCCTTGAGGTGGACGTGAACACGGGGCTCGGCATCGTCCCGCCGCAGGAGGGCGCCCCGGCGCCGTACCGGTGGGTGCTCATTGCGAAGGGGACAGGGAAGGAGGTCGTCACCGTGAACGGGGAGTGGGGCCCCGTGCCGGTGCCGCCGGGGGTCTACATCCTCAAGATGCGCCAGACCGAGCACGGGCACTCCCTCTCGGAGGTGGTTTCGGACCTCGTGATCGGGGACGGGCAGGTCGTGGAGCTGCGGCTGTAGAGGCAGGCGCGGAGGAGGAGGCGCGTTCGATGAAGGAAGCTGACTACGACCGGGAACTCGCGAGGCTGATCGACCACACCCTCCTGAAGACGGACGCGAAAAAGGCCGATTTCGACCGCGCCTGCGCGGAGGCGAAAAAGTACCATTTCCGTTCGGTCTGCGTCTTCTCGGGGGACGTGGAGTACGTGGCGGGCAAGCTCCGCGGCTCCGATGTGATCCCGATCGCGGTGGTGGGCTTCCCGCACGGCCAGATGACGCCGGTCGCCAAGGCGTTCGAGGCGCACGACGCCATCGTCCGGCGGGGGGCGCAGGAGATCGACATGGTCATCAACGTCAGCGCCCTCAAGAGCAAGCACTACATCATGGTCCTCGATGATATCCAGCAGGTGGTGAAGGCGTGCGAGGGGAAGCCGGTGAAGGTGATCATCGAGACGGGGCTCCTCAGCACCTACGAGAAGGTCTGCGCCTGCTGCCTCGCCAAGACCGCCGGCGCGCGTTTCATCAAGACCTCGACCGGGAAGGAGGAGGGGGGGGCGACGGTCGAGGACGTGAAGCTGATGCGCGAGGTCGTGGGCGACGAGGTGCTGATCAAGGCGAGCGGGGGGATCAAGACGGCCGAGTTCGCCTACGCGCTCATCGCGGCCGGCGCGAACCGCATCGGGACGAGCCAGTCGGTCGCGATCGTGACGGGGAAGACGGCGAGAGGGGCGTACTGAAGCGGTTTCCTGTTTCCGGGTGCCGGTTCCCCGGGATGGCGCGGAAGGGCGCCCTGCGACCGGCCAGGTTTTCGTTTTTCGGGGATACGCGTGCGGTGCGCGGCGAGAGATACAGGGGGAGCCGGATGAACACGAAGGGAATCTGCGTCGGTCTGATCGCGGGGATCCTGTGGATGTCGGGCGCGTTCGCACAGGGGGAGGCGCCCGTTGCGACGCCGACCGTTCGGGCGAAGGGGACGGTCGGCGGGCCGTGCGAATACGTCGACTACCCGGGTACGGCGACCGTCACCCGGATGACGAGCACCGATCAGTCGAGACGGCAGGCCCTCACGCCCGGCGGCGCCGGCTACCCGGGCGTCGAAATCTGGTTTTCCTTCAAGACCGACGCCAGGATCTCCCAGGACTGGGCGCGCAAGGTCGTCGACCGCGAGCATCTGTTCCGCCTCGCCAACTCCTGGTACCCGGGGGAGCGGTACATCGACAAGTACGGGATCAAGGTGGGCAACATCTACCCGTGCACGCTGAGGATCATCACGCGCGGCACCTGCACCCCCGCCATCTTCAAGTTCCCCGGCGACAAGGACCGGGACTACTTCGAGTCGAGGCAGGAGGAGTAGCCCGCCGGAGGGGGCGCACCGTGCTCCTGGAACTCCACTGCCACTCCTCGAGATACTCCGCCTGCAGCACCCTCTCCCCACTGGAGCTCGTCCGCGCCGCGCGGGCGAAGGCCCTCCAGGGGATCGTCTTCACCGAGCACCACCGCCTATGGAGCGACGAGGAGCTCCGGGCGCTTCGCGTCGAGGCGGAGGTGGAGAATCAGTTCGCCATCCTCTCCGGCCAGGAGGTCTCCACCGACGGGGGGCACGTGCTCGTCTACGGCGCGGGCGAGTCGATCGCCCCGGGCGCGACGCTGGCGCAGCTGCGGAAACGGTTCCCCCGCGCGGCCCTCGTTCTGGCGCACCCGTACCGGGGCGGCGGGGCCGTCCGATCCGCGGAACTCTGCAACCCGGCGTTCGACGCGATCGAGATCTTCAGCGGCAACCAGACGGTGCGGGAGAACTGCCGCGGGCTGATGGACTGGCACCGGCACAAGTTCACCGCCGTCTCCGGCACCGACAGCCATTCCAGCGCCTTCCTGGCGGTCTACCCAGCCCAGTTCGACCACCCGGTGCGGAGCATCGAGGAACTTGCGGGGGAGATTCGAGCGGGGCGCTGCAGGCCGTTCTTCAAGGAGGTGCCGAAATCCGGCGCGAGCCTGGAGCTCGTCGAGATCACCATCGGGACCAAGGGGGAGGACGAGGCGCGCCCGCGCCTGATCTTCAGGCGCTACGACCGGAGGACGAAGTGGGAGAAGGCGTCGCGGGCGTTCGAAATCGTCGAGGCGATATACCGTCGGGGGTTCGACGCGGGCCCGTTCCGCGTTCCCGCGCCGATTGACCGCGAACCGGAAACCCGGACGATCATCGAGGAAGGGCTCCGCGGGAGGTCCCTCTACGACCGGCTCAAGCGCGGCGCGCCGCCGGGTGGGGGCGCCCACCTCGATCTGGCGGCGCGGTGGCTCGCCCGGTTGCATTCCCTCCGGCTCCGCGTGACGCCTCCGGACGAGTTTCTCCCGAACGAGAGGCGCCGCCTCGCCCGCTACGTGACAAGCTTCTCGAGGATCGGGCACCCGGGCGCCGAAACGGCAAAGGCGATCGCCTCGGAGGTGCTCGCCTGCGAGGCGCGCATCGTCGCCGAGGCCCCGGAGGCGCTCGTGCAGTGCCACGGCGACTACCACCCGAAGAACATCCTCATCGGCCGGGACCGGGCGGATGACGAGGCGACGCGTTTCGCCTCCGCGATCGACTTCGAGAGTTCGTACGTCGCCCCCCCCGCCTTCGACGTCGGGTGCTTTCTCGCGCAGTACGAGAACCAGTGCGCCGCGCTCCCGGGGGTGCTCGCGGAATTCCCGGCGGGGCGGTTCCTCGCGCGGTACCGCCGGCATGCCGGCGGCCTGCCGCGGGAATTCTCCGCCCACGTCCGCGTCTTCCAGGCGCGCGCGAATTTGAGCATCGCCTCCTACCTGATCGCCGTGGGGAAGGGCGACAGCGCCGATCTGGAGCGGACGATGCGCCACGCGGAGACGGCGCTCGGCCGTTCGTGCGGGCGGGGCGGTCGACGGGCGCGTGCCGTAACTCCCGCCGGCCCCATCGGCCGCGGAGGAGGAGGCGGATGAAGGTGATCTGTATCTCCGAGCGCGCGCGGTTCGAGGGGGAGTTGAACGACAGCCCCGCGGCGAGGGCGATCGCCGCGGCGCTGCCGCTTGAATCGGAAACGAACCGCTGGGGGGACGAGATCTATTTCGACATCGGGATCGCGTGCCCTCGGGGCGGAGAAACGATGGAGTTGGGGGTCGGCGATATCGCCTACTGGCCGCAGGGACGCTGCCTCTGCGTCTTCTTCGGTCCCACCCCCGCGAGCCGCGGTCCCGCGCCGGTCCCGGCGAGTCCGGTGGCGGTGGTGGGGAGGACCGGGGCGCCCCCGGAGGTCCTCCGGTCGATCGGTGACGGCGAGAGGATCAGGGTATCGGCGGGTTGACGGCGGGGGCGCGGCGTTCGATCGAACGCGCCCCCGGCGGGCGGGGTATTCGCGGAATCCGCGGCGAGCGGCGGAGGCGGTCTGCGACGGCGCTCGACCGGATGCATCCGGCTCGAGCTACCTCGTCAGGAGCGCGTTCTTTTTATCCTCGAGGTTGAAGCCGCACCAGGGGGAGGGGCAGAAGCCCTTCTCCTGCTGCGAGACGCAGTTGAAATCCTCGAGCGAATCGAGCCCCGTCGCGATGAGGCCGCAGTAGACCCGCGCCCAGAAGTTCGCCCGCGTCTCCGCGTGGTACTTCGACCAGTCGGTGCCCCAGTCGAGCGGCTGCTCGTAGTGCGAGCGGATGAGCCCGCCGATGTGCTTCGGGTGCCAGCCGATGCTCATCAAGGTCCGGCAGACCGTCTGGATGCTCGTCGGCGTCACGAGCCCCCAGGAGGAGTTGCGCACCGCCTGCCCGGCGCAGGGGGGGATGCCGCCGAGGTCGAGGCGCCAGTACGTCTCCGGCCACCGCTCCGCGGGTTCGTGCTCCACGGCGTCGAAATCCCGGTGGAAACGGTAGAGCGGGGAGGCGAGGTAGTCTTCGATGACCCTCCCCCATCCCGCCGCGGCGTCCGGGATCGCAGAGGAGACGGCGCCGGCGTACTCGGCGGCGCGGTCCAGGTCCCTCCTGATCTCGAGGAGCTCCTTCGAGGAGAGCGTTCCCCGGGGCACGGTGGCGTAGACCGGGAGCCGGCGGGCGAGTTCCTGGCCGATGCGCCCGACGTAGACCTTGTGTTTCTGGTGCGTGGAAAACGAGGTCCGGATGTCGCGCATGAAGAGCGGATCGGCGTATTGCGTGATGTCGAGGTTCATCCCCTCGCGCCCGCGCGGCGTCCGCGCCGACGCGACGTCGGAGATCATCACCGGGAGCGGCCCGCGGCCGGCGGAACGCTCGATGACACGGTGGCAGAGGAATTCGGTCAGGCGGCCGATGGCGCTGTAGCCGCGGGCGTCGCGCTCCGGGAGGGGGCGCGTGCGTTTGTTGTCGCCGCCCGGGACGACGGCGTACTTCTCCATCAGGCTCCTCTCCGGCGCCCCGATCGCCTCGAGCCGCGCGTGGACCGGCGAGGAGAACGGGATGCGGGAGACGAAATGGTAGCCGGAGGCGGTCGTGTCGTTCAGGTGCGGGATGCCGTAGCCGTCCAGGAGCTCCTCGATGAGCCGGTAGGTCGGCTCCATCAGCTCGAAGTAGGCGATCTGGTCGCCGTAGAGGCCCGCCCAGGTGTCCAGGTTGAAGTACTCGACGTCCCAGACGGCGAGGGTGGCGTCCCGGTCCCAGACGGAACGGAACAGGTCGAGCCCCTCCTCCATCAGGCCCGGGAGCCCGTCCTCGTCGGCGAGGCGAAGGGGGCGCTGGTAGCCTTGGCGCACGAGGTATTCGCCGAAGCCGACGAGGTACTCGCAGGTAAACGGCCGGCCGCCGCAGAACTCCTCGACGCGGGCGCGGACGGCGTCGCGGAGGTAGTAGTTCCGGATGGCGCGGAACGCCTCTTCGGACATCACATGGCTGAGCATCTGCATCGCGAAGTCAGAACTTGCCGTTCCAATGGTACATGCCGAGGCTGTAGCCGCAGTTGGGCTGCCAGCAGAATCCCTTCTCGAGATGGGAGACGCAGTTGTGGTCGAGCAGCCGGTCCACCCCCGCCGCCATCAGCCCCGAGAAGAGGCGCACATAGAACGAGGAGCGGGAACCGGCGTCGAAATGCGCCCACCGGTCGGGGCCCCAACCGTAGTTCCCCTCCCACTTGGAGCGAACGAGGCCGGCGATGTGCTGCGGGTGCCAGCCGAGGGCGAGGAGGCAGCGGGTGAGGGTCTGGAGGTTGGTCGGCTTGAGCAGGTTGTCGTTCGGGATGCGGAGGGAGTGCTGGACGCATGGCGGCAAGACGCGCATGTCGAAGGCGCGGTAGGTCTTGTCCCAGACGGACCACGGGTCCTGCTTCTCGCTGTCGAACCACTGGTGGAACCGGTGCAGCTTCGAGGCCTTGTACTCCTCGACGACCTTCTTGAAGTTGACCGAGTAGTCGGGGATGAAACAGTAGGTGCTCTTGGCGTACTCCGCGCAGTTGCGGAAGTGGCGCCGCATCGCCATGCACTCGTTGAGCGACAGCTTTCCGCGCGGGATGGCGATCTGGATCGGGGTCCCGTCGGCGATGGCGTCGCCGACCTTGTAGCGCTGGACCTTGTGCTTCTGGTGCGTCGAGAAGGCGCAGCGGATGTCGCGCATATAGATCGGATCGCCGAAGCAGGAGAGGTCGACCGAGATCGCTTCGCGCTCCCCCTCCTTGAGGCGGCCGATGGCGACGTCGGTCAGCATCACCGGGAGCGGGGTCGCGGCCGCCGCGGCCTTGATGACCTCGTGGGCGAGGAACTCCATCACGCGTCCCATCCCGTCGAAGGAGCGCCCGTGGCGGAGCGACACGTGCCGGTGCCGCTTGCTCAGGTTGACCCGGTACTTCCCCTCGAGCGAGTCGATCAGGTTCCCCATCCCCTCGAGCATCAGATCGGTCTTCGTCCCCGACTGTATCTGGAACGAGAAATGATACCCCTGCCCGGTCATGAGGACGAGCGGCTGGATGCCGTAGCGCCCGTAGACGTCGAGGATCGCCCTGTAGACCGGCTCGATCTTCTTGAAGACGCCGACCTGGTCGAGGTAGACCGCGCCGGGGCGGTCGAGGTTGAAATACTCCACGTCGAGCACGCCGAGGGTGTGGACGCGGTCCCACAGGGAGCGGAAGATATCGAGGCCGCTGTCGAGGATGTAGTGGAACCCCTTCTTGGGGGTCGAGACGTACGGCTCGGGGGCGAGGTTGCCGATGAGCGCCTCCCCGTAGCCGACGAGGTACTCCGCGGTGCAGAGCTCCGGCTCCTGGGCGCTCCCCCCGCAGTATTCCGCGATCCGCTCCTGCACCTCCGGATCGCGGTAGTACTCCTGCGCGGTCAACATGGCGTTGCTCCCCTTCGGGATAGATCGGCGTGGTGCGGCGGACGGGACGTTCCGAGCGAGCAGCACGTGTCGCATAGTATCGCCCAAATGCCTTTCGCCTGACCAGCACTTTTTTTGTCCGCCGAGCGGTTCCGGCCCGCCGCGCCGCGCGGCGATATTCGTTGTCGAAATGCCCCGGTCGATCTGCTACCGTTGCAGGGGATGGAGGGGCCGCCATGCCGATCGCCGCCGCCGCGTTCGTCGCGGTCGCCGTCTGGGCCGTTGTCGCGTATAACCGGCTTGTCCGCGACGCCAACCTGGTTCGCGAGGCGTGGAGCGGAATCGACGTGCAGTTCAGGATGCGCTACGACCTCGTGCCCGCGCTCGTGGAGACGGTGAAAGGGTACCGCCTGCACGAGCGCGCGCTCTTCGAGGAGGTCGCCGCGGCGCGCGCCCGCTGCGCCGGCACCGCGTCGATCGCCGACAAGGGCGCCGCGGAGAGCGCCCTCACCCGGGGGATCCGGTCGCTCTTCGCGGTGGCGGAGGCATACCCGGAGCTCAAGGCGAGCCGCAACTTCCTCGACCTCCAGAAAAGCCTGACGGAGGTCGAGGACCGGATACAGCACGCGCGGAGGTATTACAACGGCACCGTGCGCGACTACAACATCCGCGTCGAGTCGTTCCCGGGCATGGCCGTCGCCCGCGCCGCGAGGTTCCGCCGGGCGGACTATTTCGAGCTAGAGCTCGCCACGCAGCGCGATGCGCCGGGGGTCGTCCTGTAAACCTTCCGGGACCTATGGGGTCTGTGGGGCGACGATGAGCGCAGGGAAAACGCCGAGAGCGAGTCTCCGCCTCTTGTGTTTCTCCGCCGCCTCCCTCTTTCTTTTCGCCCCGCTTCCGGCCCGCGGCGCCGACGAGGTCATCCGCTCCTTCCACAGCGACATCGAGGTGCGCAGCGACGGCACGATGGCGGTCGTCGAGACGATCAGGGCGGTGAGCGCGGGGCGGGAGATCCAGCGCGGGATCTACCGCGACTTCCCCACCCGCTACCGCGACCTGTACGGCAATCGGTACCGGGTGGGGTTCGCCGTCCGGGGCGCTTCGCGCGACGGGGCGCCGGAGCAGTACCGGGTGGAGCCGCGGGGGAACGGCTACCGGGTCTATCTCGGCAGGAAAGATCTGTTCCTCGCGCCGGGAGAGCATACCTGGACGCTCGACTACGTCACCGATCGCCAGCTCGGCTTCTTCGAGGCGCACGACGAACTCTACTGGAACGTGACCGGGACCGGCTGGGGGTTCCCCGTCGAGAGAGCCTCCGCCGCCGTCAGGATACCGGGCGGCTTCCCTGACGAGGGGACCCGGCTCGCCTGCTACACCGGACCGCACGGATCGCGCGAGCAGGCCTGCGCGGCGTTTGTCGGGCCGGACGGGACGGCCCGCTTCCGGACAACAAGGGCCCTGGCGCCGCACGAGTGCTTCACCGTGGTGGCGGGATGGCCCAAGGGGGTCGTCAGGGAACCGACGCGGGAGGAGCGGGCGGCCTGGGTCATGCGCGACAATCGCGCGGCGTTCGCCGGCCTCGCGGGACTGGCGCTGGTGCTGGCCTACTATCTCGCCGCGTGGGCGTTCGTCGGCATCGACCCGTCGCGCGGCACGATCATTCCCCTCTACGAGCCCCCGCGCGGCTTCTCGCCGGCCCAGGCACGGTACCTCTGGAGGATGGGCTTCGACCAGAAGGCGTTCTCCGCCGCCGTCATCAACCTCGCGGTGAAAGGGCACCTGAAGATCGTCGAGGACAGCGGCGTCTATACGTTGAGCGCCGCGCGCGGAGGGAAGGGGGAGCTCGCCCCGGAGGAGAAGCGGATCGAGGCGGCCGTGCTGACCGCGGGGACCGGGATCGCGCTCGAGCAGGACAACCACGAGATCGTCCGCCGCACGCTCAGGGATGTGCAGGCGGATTTGAAGCGCCAGTGCGAGCGGGTCTATTTCGTCACGAACGCGGGCTATCTCGCCGCGGGCGCGGTACTCTCCGCGCTCGGGCTTCTCGTCGCCGCCCTGCAGGAGGAACGCGGGGAGATGCGGGCGGCGATACTCTTCATGGGGGTCTGGCTCACGGCGTGGACGTTCGGCACGGCGATGCTCCTGTCGCGCGCGGCCGCCGCGTGGCGGACGGTGCGGTACGGCGGCGGCGGGGTCGTCGCGCGCTGGAGCGGGGCGATCGGGGGCTCCCTCATCGCCGGCCTCTTCCTCGCGGCTGAGATGGCGGGGATCGTCTTCATCTGCGGCGCGACCTCGCCGCTCATGGGCTTCGTCGTCGCTGCGTACGGCGGGGTCAATCTGCTCTTCCATCGTTTGCTCAAGGCCCCGACGCGCGCGGGCAGACGGATACTCGACGCGCTGGAGGGGTTCAGGATGTTCCTCTCGGTCGCCGAGAAGGATCGGCTCAACTTCCTCGCCCCGGCCTCGCGGACCCCCGAGCTCTTCGAGCGGTTCCTGCCATACGCCCTCGCCCTCGACGTGGAGCAGCAGTGGTCGGAGGCGTTCTCGGAGGTCCTCAAAGGCGCCGCCGAGGGCGGCGAGGGGTATTGCCCCGCCTGGTACGCGGGGGACGCGTGGAACGCGCAGCGCGCCGCCGCGTTTGCCCCGGCGCTGGGCGGTGCGCTCGGGGGGGCCATCTCGTCGTCTTCGCAGGCGCCCGGTTCGAGTTCCGGCTTCGGAGGGGGGGGAGGGAGCGGGGGCGGGGGCGGGGGCGGCGGGGGCGGGGGCTGGTGAGGGGCGCAGCGGTTCGTTCGACGGTTTCCCGCCGCGCGGGAGGGGTCAGGCGATGGTCCGATGCGGCACGCAGGACGCCGCGGCGGCGCCTTTCGGCTTCCGCCTGATCACGCGCACCATCCTGCCCGCCTGCTCCAGGATGTCGAGCGCCTGGTCGATATCCTCCTCCGTGTGCGCGGCGGTCACCGCCGCGCGGATGCGGCTCGTTCCGGGCGGCACGGCGGGGGAGAGCACGGGCAGCACGAAGAGCCCCCGCTCCTGCGCGAGCTTGGTCATCATCAGCGTGCGCTCGTCCTTGCCGCAGATGATCGGCACGATGGCGGTCTCGCTCTGGAGCGTGTCGAACCCCCGGGCCTTGAGGCCGTCGATGAAGAGGCGCACGTTGCGCCGCAGCTTCTCGATCCGCCACGGCTCCTCCTCGATCACCTCCAGCGACGCCTTCGCGGCCGCGACCTGCGCCGGGGGGAGCGCCGCCGAGAAGACGAACGCGCGCGCGCTGTGCTTGAGGTACATCACCGTGTCGCGGTCCGCGGCGATGTAGCCGCCGACGCTCGGGATCGTCTTGCTCAGCGTGCCCATCTTGATGTCGATCGCCCCCGGCATCCCGAAATGCTCCTCGATGCCGTGACCGGTCTTCCCCAGGACGCCGAGCGAGTGCGCCTCGTCCACCATCAGAAGCGCCCCGTGCTTCGTGCAGAGGCGGCGCATCTCGGGGAGGTCGATGATGTCGCCGTCCATGCTGAAGACGGCGTCCGCCACCACCAGCTTCCCCGCCCCCGGGGCGGCCTCGGAGAGGCACCGGTCGAGGTCCGCCATGTCGTTGTGTTTGCAGCGGACGAAATGGGCCCGGGAGAGGATGCAGCCGTCCACGATGCTCGCGTGGTTGAGCTTGTCCGAGATGACCACGTCGCCGCGGCCGACGAGCGTGGAGACGGTTGCGAGGTTCGTCACGTACCCGCTCGAGAAGACGATCGAGTCCTCGGCGCCGGTGAAGGAGGCGATCTTCTCCTCGAGCTCCCGGTGGAGGGCGAGCGAGCCGGCGAGGATGCGGACGCCGTGCGTCCCCGTGCCGTAGCCGTCGATCGCGGCCTTCGCGGCGGCGTCGATTTTCGGGTGCCCGATGAGGCCGAGGTAGCTGTACGACGCGAAGAGGAGCATCTCGCGGCCGCGTGCGAGGATTCGGGCGCCGTCGATGTCCTTCACGGGCTGGAGGTAGAAGTAGAATCCCATCTCGCGGCCCCACTCAATCCGGGCCTTGAGCTTGGCGATCTTGTCGGCGATGGGGTTCATCAGGCGTCCTTTCGCACGGGGGTATCCTGGATCACGACGGCGCAGTATACATAATCCCCAAATGCCGCGCACGCACTTATTCGGAAATGCCCGGGGACGACGCCCGGCGGGCCGCGGCTCAGCTCTCGAATCGGCAGTAGAGCCGGTCCGGGAGCAGGCGCATCGCCCACGCCACGAGGCGCCAGCGCGGCGAGACGTAGGCGTGCCTCCTGCCCTTGCGTATCGCGGCGGCGATCCGGCGCGCCGCGGCGTCCACCGAGACGACCCAGAACGCTCCGCGCTGCCCCTCGAGCATCCCCGTCGAGACGTGGCCGGGGCGGATATCGGTGATCAGGACGCGCACCCCGTCCCGCCGGGCCCTGATCCGGTATCCGTGCATCAGGCTCGACACGAACGCCTTCGATGCGTTGTAGACCGGCGACCCGTGTCCGCCGCGGATCGCGGCCACGGACGAGATCCCGACGATCTGCCCTCCCCCGCGGGCCCTGAACAGGTCGTACGCGTGCCGGAAGAGGGCGGTGAAGCCGGCGATGTTGACCGCGATCGTCTCCGCCTCCTGCTCCGGGCTGGGGTCCTGGAAAAGGACCCCCGCGCTGATGACGACGAGGTCGACGCCTCCCATCTCCCGGATGAGCGCGTCGAACGCCTCCCGCGTCTCTTCCGGGCGGCGGACGTCCAGCCGGGCGACGCAGCTCGCCCCGGGAAGCTCGCGCTGGAGTGCATGCAGCAGCCCGATCCGGCGGGAGGCGAGCCCCACGAGGTACCCCTCGCCCGAGAGGATCTTCGCGAGTTCCCTGCCGATACCCGCGCTCGCGCCGACGACGATCGCCCGTTTCACGTTCCATCCCTCGGGCCGGACAGAAGCCTGGTCGGGCGGGGGAGCGAAACCTCACCCCCTGACCGGCCCATTGCCCGGCGGGAGATCAGTATAGCGCACGAGGCGGCGCCCCGGCACCCAAAACGGTTTCTCCGCTTCGCCGGTTGTGGTATCGTGTGCCCCGACGCGGCGATCAGGAGGGGGATGGGCATGGAAGAACGGGCGGAGAATTCCGCGGAGAACAGGGCGCTCGCGCGCGCGCGGGCGGCGCTCGGCGACGCCAAACGCGTCATGGACGCGGGCGCCATGAAGGCGACGCAGGTCCCGCCGGCGCGGGCGGCGGGGCGGGCCCGGGTTCATCGCGCGCAAGCGGCCGCGGCGGCCCTGACCGCCGCCGCATCGGTGTTCCTGATCGCCGCCGCCGGCTACCACCGTTTCCGCGTGTCGCGGATGGAACAGGACATCCATGAACTTTCAGCGATGGTCGAGGCGGCGCGGGAGCAGCAGAAGGAGGCGGAGCGGATCCACCTGCGCAGGGTCGAGGAGCTGACACGCGAGCTCGACGCGATGCGGCAGCCCGCCGGCCCGCCGCCGCGCCGGAGGTTCCTCTGGATATTCTGAGCGACCGGGGGGCACCGGGCCTCGCCTTGAAAGGACGGGGCGGGTGAAGGTCAGGATCGTCCGAAGCCGCAGGCGCACGCGGACCGTGAGCGCGCGCCTCGTCCGGGACACGCTTCTGGTTCGGGCGCCCGAGAACCTCCCGGCGGAGCGGGTCGAGGCGTTCGTCACCCGCTTCAAGGAGCGGATCCGGCGCCGCCGCCTGGCAGAGGAGATGAACCGGGACGACGCGCTTGATGCGCGGGCGCGTCTCCTCGCGGCGCGGTATCTCCCCCCCGCCTTGCCCCCGTTTGCGGCGGAATACAGCCCCGCCCAGGAGAGCATCTTCGGCTGCTGCGACCGCCGGGCGGGGCGGATCCGCGTTTCGTACCGGGTGCGGATGATGCCCCGCTGGGTCAGGGACTACGTCATCATCCACGAACTCGCGCACCTCCTCGTGCCCGGCCATGGCCGCCCGTTCCGGGACCTGGTCTCCCGCTACCCGCTGGCAGAGCGCGCGCGGGGGTTCCTGATCGGGGCCGGGATGAGGAGGGAGACCCCGGGCCCGGCATCCTGCGCACGGGGCGGCCCCGTCCCCGGCGAACGGATCCGGGGCGGAGAGGCGCGGCCGGACCGGGTGGCTGCCGGCGGCGCCGCGCCGCGGGAGGCTCGGTGAGAGAACAGATCAGGCGGCTGCTGGAGGAGGGGAAGAGCCGCGCCACCTGCCACAGCGCGCGCATCGCCGCGGTCATCGAGACGCCGCGTGGCGAGCGCGTCGTCGGCTGGAACGGCCCTCCGGGGAGGGCGGGCGGGCACCCGCGTTGCGCCATCGGCGGCGGGATAACCCCGCAGACCCTTCGCGACTGCCCGGCTGTCCACGCGGAAATCCGGGCGATATGCCGCGCCTCCGCAGCGGGGATCGCGACCGAGGGGAGCACGCTCTACCTGAGCGAGTGGTTTCCGTGCGCCCCCTGTGCCGTGGCGATGGTTGAGGCGGGGGTCAGGCGGCTTGTCGTCGCGTCGAGGATCGTCTACGCGAAGGACGACTGTTACAACTTCGGCCTCGCAAGGGAGTACCTCAGCCGCGCCGGCGTCGCCGTGGAGGAGTGGTAAGAGGTGGGGTCAGGTCCTTATTTATTATATTAGCTCAGCTAATATAATAAATAAGGCTCATGACGTTTCTTTGTGAAAGATTTTCACGGCTGCGACAGGAGTACCAGCATCAGGCATGACATATCTCCCTGGCCGGCTTGAGGTTGAGCCTTCAAGGGCTCCGCTCAAGCCGGCC